>JAGFXI010000207.1 GCA_017861095.1 Deltaproteobacteria bacterium
CGCATCCGGGCGAGTGGTGAGCCGGGCAGGTGCTGTGCTCGTTATCGGGATCTGGCTCGTGGTGGCACTGCTGGCTACGGCTTGGGCGCGGCGGTTCTTAAGGCGCTGAGCTACGGTCAGCGGGGGGTACGGCGAGGGCTAGACGCCCCGGGCCCGGCTGCCTCTACCGGATTTCACCGGCGGGACCGGGTTCAGTGCCGGCGCGAGCTGCACCTCACCATGCTGTCCCGGCGACGTCTGAGCGTTCTGCTGGAAGCCGAGATTGAGGAGGCGCATGGCCTCTCGTTCCCGAATCTTTCGGTTTCGGGCATCCAGCACCACGGCGATGAGGCGCTGATCGCCTCGCCTGGCGGTGGCCACCAGGTGGTAGCCCGACTTCCTGGTGTACCCCGTCTTCAGACCGTCCACGGAGGGGTCCTGCAAGAGGAGCCTGTTCCGGTTGTGCTGGGAGATATTGCGGTAGGTGAACGAGGTGAGCTGATGGTAATGGAGTGACTCGGGGTGCGCCTGAATATAAGCCCGGGCTAGGAGGGCCATGTCGGCGGCGGTGGTGTACTGCTTGCGGGCAGGGAGCCCGTGGACCGTCTCGATCCGGGTGTTCCGTATGTTCAGCTCCCGGAGCTTGTTGTTCATCTTGGCGACGAAGGCTCGTTCACTTCCCTCGAGATACTCGGCCACGGCGACGCTGGCGTCATTGCCGGAATCGACGGCGATCCCCTTGATGAGCTCCTCCAGAGACACCCGTTCCCCTGCCTTCACGAACATCTTGGAACCACTGGTCCGCCAGGCCTTCCTACTGATCGGCACCTCATCATTCAGCCTGACTCGGCCCTGCTCAATCGCATCAAAGGTGAGGAAGAGGGTAAGGACCTTGGTGAGACTCGCCGGAGGGATGGACAGATGGGGATTCTGGGCATAGAGGAACTGCCCGGAGTTGGCATCCAGGAGCACTGCCGCCCGGAAGCCCACCTTCATCGGGTGGACCGCCCCCTGGGCCTGAGCCGTGTGCATCAGGACAAGCGCAAGAGGAACAAGAAACAGCCCACGGATACGGGATACTCCCTTTGCTCCGGTCTCATGCATGGAAGACTCCTCCTGCCGAAACGAGTGAGACAGAATAAGCCGTTTGTCCGAGAACCGAGCCCTCATCGTCATGCTTACGGGCCATATACAAAAAAAGTGCCTACTTTGTAAAGCATAGAATGATTCGGCTGCAAATATTTATGTTCGGTCGGGATGTTGGTTCCTCCGTTCTGTCTCAGCTCCTTTATGTTGCAGGATCCGAAAGGAATCACCCTTCACAAGGTTGGCAACGAATGTCTCATGAAGATCGTAACCAACTTCCTGAGAGAATGCGAAGTGAGAGAGGTGGTAAATAGACGTTACAGACATCAGGGTGATGCTTTTCGTCTTGCATGGCACCGACAGGGTTTGTGATGGAGATTTCCGGCGCCTTCCTGGAGTCACAGTCGCCTCGAACATCCCTGTGAAGCGCACCCCATTGTGCACCACGGTGAACCCGCCTTTACCCATGAATGTATGCATATACCACACGGCGCCGACTGTTTGCGGGTCCTCTGAGGTCCAGAGGGACACGGGGCGAGAAGGCCAGAAGTTGCGCGCCTCTCCGCAGGTTCAGGATCGGTGGACCGGCTCTCAGAGGTTATTCGGGTATCAGAATTGCATGCCGCCAATTTTGATGACTGTGGTGAACCACGCCCGTACACCCGACGGGAGCATGGGCGATTGCTTGGGAGGTTGGGAACACCATGGCTGGACTGAAGGGAAACAATCGACGGCGAAGGTGGTACTGGCTCTCCGCCCTATTGGTGGCCTGCGCGCCATGGGCGGCGGCCTGGGCTGGCAATCTCTACGTGTCGGACACCGCCCTGGAGGCGGTTCTCCGGAACGGTCCCGGGAGCGGGAATCAAGTGATCTCCATGGTGCCGGCGGGCACTCGGGTCAATCTCGTTAGCGAGGAGGACAAGTGGGCCGAAGTCACCCTGGAGGACGGGCGCACGGGCTGGATGCTCAAGAAGTACCTTTCAGACCAACTGCCCTGGCGAATCACAGCGGAAAAGCTCGCCTCGGAGAACAAGGCCTTGCAGGCCCAGATGGCCCAGATGAAGCGCGGCAAGCAGGATCTATCGGACGAGACCTTGAGGCTCAAGAAAGACCTGGAGACCAGCCAACGGGACCTCCAGTCCCTTCGCCATGAGCACGAGACGCTCAAGAAAGGGGCGACGGAGTACCTTAGCCTGAAGAGTTCCTTTGATAAGCTCACGACCGACGCCAATCAGGCCCGGGAGCAACTGACCGAGGTGCAGCAGGGCTACGAGAACCTGAAATCCTCTAGCAGCATCCACTGGTTCCTCAGTGGTGCCGCGGTGCTGCTTCTCGGCTGGCTCCTGGGGCTTGTCATGGCCCGGACGAGGCGGCGCCGCGTTTCGGAGTTCTACCGGTAGCCATGCTCCGGCAGTCGCGCAGCCCTCGTTGAGCCCGTCCTATTCAGGCGGCAGGAAGCGTCGTGAATAGGGCGGGCTCTTTGTGTCTACGTCCCCTACTCCTCACCCTAATCTATCCCCGCGACATAGTACGGCAAGCGTAAATACGTTTACAGGTCCCGTCCTTCTCATCCCCTTTGAATCACTTCCGTGTTTTACTGGAAGGCGCCGCTCTGCTACCATTGCTTAGAATGCGAAGGTGATCGGCACAACTTTATTTCTCTTCCTCCCCGGGAGCCTCGTCGATGGAATGTGTTCTTCTGGGTAGCGGCGGCATGATGCCCATGCCATATCGGCTTCTCACCTCTTTGGCGGTGCGGCTCAACGGGCGGATCTACCTTTTTGACGCTGGCGAGGGGGCCCAGCTCGGCCTCAAAGAGACGAGGATCGGTGTCCGCGGGATTACCATGATTGCCGTGAGCCACCTGCACGCCGACCACTGTCTGGGTATTCCTGGGATCATGATGCTGCGAGCCCAGATGGAGGAGCCCGAGCCGCTCACCATTATCGGCCCTCCGGGGATCGAGCGCTTCGTCCGCCAGACCCACGAGAACCTGGCTTTCTATCTGAACTATCCGGTCATTTTCCGGGAGTGGGCTGAAGATGGCGTTGAGCCGGCCTACGAGGATGACCAGGTCCGGGTCCACTGGGGGTCCCTGGAGCATACCCGGTTGTGTTTCGGCTACCGCCTGGAAGAGCGGGAGCGCCCGGGTAAGTTCCATGCGCAGCGCGCCGCAGGTCTAGGGGTGCCCAAGGGCCCGCTTTGGGGTAAGCTTCAGCAGGGACACTCGGTCGTTCTTGATGACGGCAGAGCGATAACCGCTCAGCAGGTACTGGGTGAGTCAAGGCGGGGCAGACACATCGCCTACGTGGTGGACACGCGACCTTGCCGGGCCATTTACAGTCTCATCGAGGGTGCAGATATCGCCTTCGTGGAGGGGATGTTCCTCCCCGAGGATGGCGCGCACGCCGAGAGTAAAGACCACCTCACCGTGGTCGATGCCGCCCGGATCGCGGGGCGGGCAGGAGTGCGCCGGGCGGTCCTGGTGCACGTCAGCCCGCGCTATGACGCGGAGGCCCTTGCGCGCCTGGAGGTGGCGGCAAAGGCGCGGTTCGACCGGGCTGAGATGGGGAGAGACTTTAAAGTCTATCATGTTCCCTTACCGGAGAGCGAGTAATTCTTGGGGAAAGGGGAGGCAGGATGAAAGGAAGGGCAGGGCGGTTCGGCAAGTATGGAGAACTGAAGCGTAAGACGAAACTCAGGCAGGCACGCTTTGCTAACCTCGAACGCTCGCGCTTCGGCCCCTCCTCGGATCAGCGCCCAAGCGGGAAGCGCCGGAAGTCGCGGGAGGGACAGTGAGCAGCAGGCAGCACTCAGTCGGCAGTGAGTGGTAGGGCGGCCCTCGCTGCCCCTCTTGTGCCTGCGCGTAGTGCTTACTTCTTCCTGTGCTCGCGGACTCGTGACTTGTCGTCTCGCATACGATGCAGGAGGGCAAAAGGCTGATAAGATCCGGCGAAGTGTGACGGGAGATGCTATGAACAGGAAGCCCAACCCTCTACTGGCGGACTTTCTGGATCCCACTCTTCCTCTCCCCGAGATCCACTGGGAGACGGTGCCGCCCGGGGTTGACCCCGAGGAGGCCTGGGACAGATTCGACGAGAACATCGAGGGCTGGGTGCCCATCTGGTTTCCCGCTGTTGATCGTTGCAGCGGCAGGTCTTACGGTGAGTTCGAACGGGCCTTTCTCTTCAACGAGCGCCTTGAGGAGATCCTTGGCAGCATGCACCGGTGGCCTCTTTGGGGATCAGCCCGAGATAAGAAGCGCGTGGTCGCCATCGCCCTGCTCCACCTGTACTGTGAAACCAGGGACCAGTGGACGAGGGCCTGCTGGGGGGAGTAAGGGTCGGGTGGCGGGAGAGAGGAGACGTAAGGTCTGTTGGGCGTGAGATGCTGCAGGCTGGAGGCAACTGCCTCCAAATGTCGTATAACGAACAACCATTAACGTATAACGCATAGCCAACCCTTCCCTTCACGGGCGAAACAGGCGTGAAGGACTCTGTGTGCCGGGTAATAGCAGCTGTAGGGTGGGCAGCGCCCACCGACGGAGGAATCACTTGGGGGTGACCATGTCCCACTCGCATTTCTGCAAATATCTTGCCGAGGGTGTTGACGAGCAAAA
>JAGFXI010000208.1 GCA_017861095.1 Deltaproteobacteria bacterium
ATGGCGGTGACTACCTTGCTGGTCACGAGAGAACTCGCTTCATGGTTGCGGCCGGAGCCGCAGGCAGGGGGGTCTATGAGGCAAAGCGCATCCGGAGCCGCTACCTTCCTTTGCCGACAGGGAAGCTTCCCGGACTTTGTACACCCCTCCGCCACAACGCCAAGCGTCACTCGATACTATCGATGCCGCGATCACGCCCTGGCGTGACGCCTTTGCCGAATAGACCTCTCCTGCCTGGTCGATTCGTGCCCTTGCGGTGGGCAATGCCCACCCTACACGGTAATCGCGGCTAGAAGCCGCTCCCACAAGAGAGCTACGATAACAGAATCCGCGGAAAAGGGTCAAGGCAGAGGGGGCGACCTCATCGGCACGCCCCGTCTACATCCTGCAGGGGAACTGCCCTGGTTTGACTAGGCACGGGGGAGTGGTTACTATTCCAGCGAAGTATAAACATGAAGGAGGTGCAAGCCATGGAAACTGACCTGGGACGTTCACCTCTTGCCCATCAAGAGGAGTGTGACTGCTGCTGCGGTTGCGATAGTTCGGCCGAAAGGGAAGATTATCCGAAGGACGAGGAAGGGAGGCCGGTTCATCGGCCGCTCTGATACCCCGAAGCCTTTTCATGACCGCCCCGCTCACGAGAGCGGGGCTTTTCTGTTTTCCCACGACCCGTTTCTCTTGGTGCGCACCGCGCTCGCCGCGCACGGGTATCTTAATCACCTGCTAATGGCGTCGCCAGCACGCGAGTCCCCTCGATCTTCTCGAATCTCGCGAGAATAAGCCGGTTTTCGCCGATGTCGCCTGATGTCGCCAGGACCGGGATGTAATTGTCGGAAAACCCCAGGCGACCGCCGTCGGCAGTGCTCCGGCCTTCCAAGAGCACCGGCCGCACGGTGCCGACGAAGCGCCGCATGAAGGCAAGCCGCTTCGCCCTATCCAACTGTCTCAGCAGCGCCGAGCGGGTCCGGATAACCGGAAGCGGGACCCTCCCCTTCATGACCGCCGCCGGGGTTCCGGGCCGTGGGGAAAAGGGGAACACGTGCAGGTAGGCAAGGGGTAAGGATTCAAGGAGACGGTACGTATTGAAGAAACAGGCCTCGGTCTCCCCGGGGAATCCGACCAGCACGTCCGCACCGACGGCCAGACCGGGGACCCTGGTGACGGCATCGCAGACCAGGTCTCGATAGAACAGGGGATGGTAGGTTCGATTCATCCGCCCCAAGATGGCGGCGTCACCGCTCTGGAGCGGGACGTGCAGGTGAGGGCAGAGCCTGGGCTCGGACGCCATGCGGTCCAGGAGCTCACCGGTGATCTCTCCGGGCTCAAGGGAACTCAGGCGCAGCCGCGGCGGTGGGTACCGCTCGAAGATGTCAGCGATGAGAGAGATGAGGTCTCGCGCAGGCTCGAGATCGTGACCCCACTGGCCCAGATGAATCCCGGCGAGGACGATCTCCTGGAAACCGCCGGCCAGGAACCGCTCCACCTGATCGAGCACAGGGGCGGCGGGAATGCTTCGGCTCCGACCCCTGGCCTGAGGGACGATACAGTAGGAGCACCGGGCATCGCAGCCGTCCTGAATCTTCAGGAAGGCCCGTGTTCGCCCGGCGAAGGCGCTCAGCACGAGGGGCTGGGGAACTCCGGTCGCCCATGGGTCCCCGGCGCGGATGGTAGGGGCGGCGGCGCTCACGGGATCGGCGAGATACTCGAGGAGCGCCAGTTTCTCGCTGGACCCGAGGATGAGAGAGACACCAGGAATGCAGGCGATCTCGGCCGGAGCGACCTGAGCATAACATCCGGTGGCGACGACCCTCGCGCCGGGATTCTGGCGAAGGGCACGACGAATTAGCTGCCGCGACTCCGTGGCGGCCCGGGCGGTCACGGCACAGGTATTGAGGCAGTAAATGTCGGCACGACGGGAGAAAGGCACGATTCGGTACCCGGCACCGCGCAGCCGCTCCCCGAGGTAAGCGGTCTCGCACTGGTTCACCTTGCAGCCCAGAGTACCGAGTGCCGCGGTGGTCATGAGAGCACCTGCTGGATCATGCCGCCGCCGAGGACCTCGTCACCCCGGTAGAACACCGCGGCCTGGCCGGGGGTGACGGCCGACTGGGGCTCATGGAAGCGGACAAGGACCCGCTCGGTATCCGGCGCGAGTACGGCCGGGGCCTCCTGGTGTCGAGATCTCACCTGCACGAGAGCCTCGAGCGGTCCGCCGGGGGCGGGAATACCTATCCAGTTTACATCGGTCACCAGGAACTCTCGGCGCTGCAGATCCTTCCGGCGTCCAACCCTCACGGTGTTTGTCTCCGGCTCGAGGCCCACCACGTAGTAGGGCGCGGAGGAGGGGATGCGAAGCCCCCGGCGCTGGCCGATGGTGAATCGGTGAATGCCGTCGTGCTCGCCCACCTGACGACCCTCCACATCCACGACCGGCCCTCGCGCGGGAAGAAGATGTGTTCCCGTCCGCTCCTCGACGAACCGTCGGTAGTCGTTATCGGGGATGAAGCAGATCTCCTGGCTTTCCGGCCTTGAGCTGACGGGGAGATCCGCCGATGCCGCGATCTTCCTCACCTCGCCCTTGAGGAGAGCTCCCACGGGGAAGAGCGCATGGGAGAGGTGGTCCCGGGTAAGGCCGAAGAGAAAGTATGACTGATCCTTGGCGCGGTCCCGGCCTCTCAACAGCCTAAGCCTGCCGTCGCTTTCAGGTGGCGCGATTCGGGCGTAGTGCCCGGTGGCCAGCCACCGGATACCCAGATCCACCGCATGGCGATGAAGGAGGGAAAACTTGATCCTCGGGTTGCAGAGCACACAGGGATTGGGAGTCATGCCTCGTCGGTAGACCTCGAGGAACGGCTGGATCACCTGTTCCAGAAAGGCGCGACGGAGATCGACACTGTGGAGCGGAACCCCGAGCCGCTTCGCCAGAGTGCGGACGGACTCACCCGGCCGGCCCGGATCATGGGGAGAGAGGCTCATGTGGAGCGCCACTACCCGGTGGCCCAGCCCCTTGAGGAGCATGGCGGCTACGGCGCTGTCCACCCCGCCGCTCAGGGCGACGGCTACGGGTTCGTGAGGGTCTGGGCGGAGATGTCCCGGGCCGGTGGCGGCTGAGCCCATAAGGGCGGGCGATGATGAAGTCTGTTCTCCCGACACGTGGATCCCGGATCCTCCTTAGCCTCAGTCGGGTACCTGCCCACGGAAGCACGAAAGACTTCCCATTTCGCGCAGGCCTAAGCCCTAGCGCGTCCCCCTTTGGAAGATGGGGACTGAGGGGGATTCTTTCACCCGTTTTGACATCCCCCCGCACCCCCTTTGTTAGAGGGGGCAAATTCCCGCCGTGTCAAAAATAACCACTCGCCCCTGCGTCAGGGCCACAGACAAGCGACCCTTCTTGGCCCTTTTCGCTGTGAGTATATACAATACCCCAGGAGGGCGGTGAAATCCATCGGCCTCGGATTCGCCTTGACATTCGAGGCCACATCGTTATTGAGTAGAGAACTCACCGGATAGGCAGTGAATAGAAAGGCAGCGAAAGCAACGGGAGAGCCTCATGACATCGCATCGTCATCGTCTCGATAGATTCAGGCATATTCTGGCGGAACAGCCCTTTGACACGTTCCTTGTGTCCGAGCCCTGGAACCGCGCCTACCTCAGCGGTTTCTGGGCGGACGATCCCCAGCTCACCGAGTCCTCGGGCGTTCTTCTCATAACCGCCGAAGACCAGGTGCTCGCCACCGACTTTCGCTACCAGGAGCAGGCGGAAAAGGAGGCCGTTGGGTTCCGAATCGTCATCTACAAGGAGATTCTAACCAGCGCCTTGCCCGAGATCTTTTCGAGCCTTCGAACCAGGAACCTCGGCATCGAGAGTCACCACCTGACCCATGATCGGTTCGTGCGGATCGAGGAGGCGCTGAAGCAATGGCGACCTGAAGGGGGCCTGGTACCGACGCTCAATCTCGTGGAAGAACTTCGGATGATCAAAGAGCCGGAGGAGATTGAGGCCATGCGCAGCTCTCTCGCTCTGACCGAATCGGTCTTCCAGGCCGTGGCGGGGGAGGCTGCCGTGGGAAAGACGGAGAAGGAGCTCTCCTGGCGAGTCGAGCAGCTCATGCGGGAGCGGGGCGCCGAGTCGGTCTCCTTTCCCCCGATAGTCGCCTCCGGTCCGAACGCGGCCCTACCCCACGCGGTACCCACGGACCGTGCATTGGAGAAAGGCGAGACCGTTATCGTCGATCTCGGTGCGAGGGTGGGACACTACTGCTCGGATATGACCAGGACCTTGATTCTCGGAGAGCCGGACAGCAAGGTCCGCACTATTTACTCCATCGTCCGGGAGGCGCAGCTTCGCGCCATCGCTTCGGTGCGGGCCGGGCTCTCCTCCCAGGATGCGGATCGGGTGGCTCGCGACTGCATCGCCTCGGCCGGCTTCGGCGACAACTTCGGTCACGGCCTCGGCCATGGCGTCGGCCTCGCTGTTCACGAGAAGCCGGGCTTCGGCAAGACCAACTCCATGGTCCTCGAGGAGAATATGGTGGTGACCATAGAGCCGGGAATCTACCTCCCCGGCTGGGGCGGGGTCCGCCTGGAGAACATGGTGCGGGTGACCGGGGACGGGTGTGAGGTGCTGAACAGGGACAATTCCTTCTACTCGTTTTAGTTAGGC
>JAGFXI010000209.1 GCA_017861095.1 Deltaproteobacteria bacterium
TCTGTCAGCAGTTGGAGATCCTTTGCCGGCGCCTCCGTTTCCGGGGACCCCTGGCCTGGGTCGACACGCCCCTCTTGTACCACAGCAACCGAGGCCTCACTGAACACTACGAGCTGATGCTTGGAGAATCGCAATTCCCTTTGCTCTTGGACAACAACCCCGACCTGGTTGGAAGGATAGCCGGCAAGAGCAAACGCAAGAACATCCGAACCGCAATCCTCAAGAGACTGGCGCAGAATCCCATGGTAGCCGGCATCCTTCACCGGGGTGACCTGCAGCGAAGCCTGAACTATCAGCGCGCCGCGCGCGCCCGCCCTGATTTCCTCATCTACGATGCAAGTGAGCGTCACTTCCTCCAGCGGCCGAGCGCGAGTGGTGTCGTTTCCGTCGGTGCCAATCTGCTGCCGACGGAGTGGCGGCTCATCGCCCAGGCCTCCGTCGGTCTCGATGAACGGAACGGCGCTGAGGAGAGCCGCTTCCGCCACCTCTGGGAGGTGGGCCAGCGGCTACGAACCCTCCAGAGGCTCTATGGCCCCGCTCCCACCAAGGTTATCCCCGCGGTCCTCGCGGCTTGGGGCTTGATCCACGGAGGGCGGCTCCCCCTCAGTCTCGATGAACAGAGGGCGGTAGACCTGATCCTGAAACAGGTGCCGACGCCTTAGCAGGATGCTAAAAAATCTGGATCAGCGCTGCTGACAATGCGACACGGAGAAGGGGCGACGCGGAGAAACGCCGTCGCAGGGAGAAGCCGCGCCCACAAGGCCCCGGGAGGTCATATGACGGAACTCAGAGAAGGGTGCCCGGACTTTGACAACCGCATCCACTCTCTCGGCCCGAGCAGGATTCCCTCACCCCTCAAGAGTTTCGAGTCTACCCGCAGGTTCCACCGCTTCGTCACCGATCGCGACCGGGTGTTGCACCGGAGCAGTGAGACCTTCATCAAGGAGTGTCTGGCGACAGGCAAGGAACTCGTCTCTTTCGAAGAGGCCGGGCCCCGGGAGTATATCTACTTCGACCCAAAGAAGGCCAAGGCGGCCGTCGTCACCTGCGGCGGCCTCTGCCCGGGTACCAATGACGTCCTCCGTGCCATCGTCCTCACTCTCTACCATGTCTACGGCGTCCACAACATCCTGGGCATCAAGTACGGGCTTCAGGGGTTCATTCCCGCCTACGGCTACGATCTAGAGGAGCTCACTCCGGACCGGGTGGCCAATATCCACGAGCTGGGCGGTACCATGCTGGGAACGTCCCGCGGGCCCCAGGATGTGGTGGCCATGGTGGATGCCATCGACCGGCTCAACATCTCGACCCTGTTCACCATCGGCGGTGACGGCACCTTGAGGGCGGCGGCGAAAATCGGCGATGAGATCAGCGCCAGAGGCCTGAAAACGGCTGTTGTCGGAATCCCCAAGAGTATCGACAACGACATCGATCTGGTGGCGCGCTCCTTCGGCTTCGACACCGCGGTGGAGGTGGCGGCCTCGGCGATTCGCAGCGCCCACACCGAGGCGATCGGCGCGCCAAACGGGATCGGCCTTGTCAAGGTGATGGGCAGACAGTCGGGCTTTATTGCCGCCACTGCCGCCCTCGCCCAGAAGGAATGCAACTGCGTCCTGATTCCCGAGGTGGATTTCGACCTCGACGGCCCCCAGGGCCTCCTCGCCGTCTTGCGAGAGCGATTGCAGCGCCGAGGTCACGCCGTGATTCTGGTGGCCGAGGGAGCCGGGCAGAAGTTCTTCGATCCCGGATCTCTGGGTCGGGATCCTTCCGGGAACCCTCGTTTGGGCGATATCGGTACCTTCCTCCAGCACCGCGTTCAGGAATACTTTGCGGAACTCGGCGTGGAGATCAGCCTCAAGTACATCGAACCGAGCTACCTCATCCGCTCGGTGCCCGCCAATGCCAACGATCGCGTCTTCTGCGGCTTTCTCGGCCAGCATGCCGTCCACGCCGCCATGGCCGGGAAGACCGGGATGCTGGTGAGCCTCTGGAACAATCGCTACGTCCACATCCCCATCCCGCTGGCGGCGGCGAGAAGAAAACAGGTAGATCCGAACGGTCGTCTCTGGCTGAGCGTCTTGGAATCCACCGGGCAGCCGGCCTTGCTGAATGAGTAGCAGATTGAATCGCGGCTGGCCTGTCCCGGGCTCGTTACGGGGAAGCCGCTCCCACAGGGCCGCCGGAGGCAGGGGGCTCTCCGAAGCAAGGCGCATCCGGAGCCACTACCTTCTCCCCGAGCAAAGCAAGGCCTCCCAAACTTTGTATGCCCTCCGCTGGAAGGCCAGGCCTCACCTTATACGATCAATGCTGCGATCACGCCCCGGCGTGACGTCCTTGCCGAGGAGTGCCCCCTGGCGTACCCTATTCCATTGTGGTTGCAAGCCGCTCCCGCAAGGCCGCGTCAGATTTTTTCAGCACACGGTGACGGCCCCTTTCGGTTATACTTGCGCCGTCGGAAGTTTCTGGATTATCGGTGCACTCCGCCGGGGGCTGGAGCGTGTACAATAATTTCCTCTACTTCATCGTCGTCCTCTTGATCTTCTCCATCCAGCAGCCGGGGCTGGGGCTTCGGCTCTCCGGTCCGGCCGCGGTTGCCGCCAACCTTGCGCTTCTTGCCCTCTTCGCCCTCATCAATCAGGTGGTCTTCCGGCGGCTCGCCGCGCGCCTTGCAGGGATGGGCACCGGAACCCGGGCTCCCGTACTTTTTCAACGGACGGTGAGCCGTCAGTCTCTCCTCGCCCTGGGGTTCTTCGCGCTCCACGTCTACCTGTTCGATGTCAAGGCCCACCTGAATGCCTTTGCCCTCTTTCGGAAGAGCTTCACCCTGCAGGGCGCCTTCGGCCTCGGGTTGTTTCTCCTGTATCTCTCGACGGTCTGGCTGTTCAGCAACCGCTACTCGCAGGACGCGCGCCGGGGAGGGGGCCGGGTCGGCGGGACCCTCAGATTCAACCTGGCCATACTCCTCCCCTGGCTGCTTATCTCGGGTATCGCCGATCTGCTTCAGTTCGTGCCGGACGGCCTCTGGCATCGAAGTCTCGACACCCCCTTGGGCCAGCTCGTCTTCTTTGCCCTCCTCCTCATTCTATTCACGCTCTTCGGCCCCCCGCTCGTGCTTCGCCTCTGGGCATGTCGCCCCTTGCCCCCGGGGGGTCGTAGAGCGTTGATCGAAGGGTTTTGCCGTGTGCACCGATTTCCGATTCGCGATATCCTTCTCTGGCCAACCCTGGGTGCCGGGGTCCTCACTGCCGGCGTCATGGGCCTACACCGGCGCTGGCGCTACCTTCTCCTTACCGACAGCCTGCTCGCCCTCCTCGACGACAACGAACTCCGGGGGGTTCTTGCCCACGAGATGGGCCACATACGGAAGTTCCACCTCTTATTCTACATGCTCTTCCTGCTGGGCTATCTGGTTGTCGCCTCGCCGCTCATGGATCTCTCTATCCTTTTTGTGCTCGCGAGTAATCTTCCCCTTGACTTCGTCGGTCTTCCCGACTCGGGGCAGGCTACCCTGGTCTCCCTTGTCTCCACCCTGCCTCTCCTGTTCCTCCTCGTCTTTTACTTTCGCTACCTCTTCGGGTTCTTCATCCGCAACTTCGAGCGCCAGGCGGATCTCTACGGCCTCACCGTCGTGGGCGAACCAACCCCTCTCGTGTCAGCACTGGAGAAGGTGGCCTTCCATAGCGGCAACATCCGCGAGGTCCCGAGCTGGCACCACTTCAGCATCAAGGAGCGTGTGGACTTCCTCCTCGCCGCAGCCCGCACGCCGGCTCTCGTGGAGCGCCATCAGCGCAAGGTTCGAGCAGGGCTTATCCTGTATACACTTACGATAGTCCTCTTAGGAACCGGAGGATACCTGATTCAGTCCGGCGCCGTCGGGAGGAACCTGAGCGATCGCCTGGTCTTTCAAGCCCTTGATCGCCAGGTTGCGCGCTCGCCCGAAAACGCCCGTCTGCGTCTGGCTCTTGGAACCCTTTACTATCAGCGCCAGAACATCCCGGCGGCCGTCCACCATCTCGAGCTGGCCTTGAAGCTCGATCCAGACAATCCGGAGATTCAGAACAACCTCGCCTGGATCCTGGCCACCAGCAAGGATTCGGCCTACCTCCAGGCGGAGCGGGCCCTTGCCCTTGCTGAACGCGCCGCTCGCATCTCCCCCGCGCCTTACGTCCTGGACACCTTGGCCGAGGCCTATCATGTGAACGGCCGGAACGAAGAGGCACTCAAGGCCGCCGAGGTGGCCCTGGAGGCCGCCACCGAGAACCGTTCGTATTACGTGAAGCAGGTGGAAAGGTTTGGAGAGTTTGTTCGCGAAGAAGGACCGGCCGAGACGGGAAGGCCGTAGCCCGCATGGTGGGCAACGCCTGCCGGACGGAAAGATACCCCTTTCTGGTGGGCTGTGCCCACCCTACATCGCTGCGGAAAACCGGCCGGCGCCGCAGGCAGGGTGGTCTGCGGCGCAAAGCGCATCCGGAGCCTCTACCTTCCTTTGGTCAGAGAAAAGCTCCCCGGGCTTTCCACCACATCCCCGCCCAAAGGCCCGGCCTCGGTCTCCACTAAATGCTGCGATCACGCCCTGGCGTGACGCTTTGCAAAGCAGACCTCCCTGCCGCAAATCATCCCGCTCCATCGAAACGTGAACG
>JAGFXI010000210.1 GCA_017861095.1 Deltaproteobacteria bacterium
TCAGAAAGCCTTTCATACTCACAGAGGTGCGAACGCCGGCGGGACTAGCGTTAGCGCTGGAGCCGAGTTTTTCAGCGTCCTGCGAGGTGGGGTTCTCCCAGCCAACCATTGATTCCCGGGTGCCTTGCGCCTGAAACCGTCTACCCTCCATCGTCGACTCCATGGTAAGATAGATGGAAATTTGGCGAACAGGGAAAGGAGGAGCCAATGCCCACCCTGGTGCATCCTTCGGGGAGGAAGACCATCCAACTCACCGACATTCTCACGCCTCAGGAGGCAAGAGAGCTGGGCCTGCTGCCGGATATTTACATCTTGGTGGAGGACGGCGGTAATGGCTTCAAGAGGCAGGTTGGGGACGCCGAGCCCTTGACCGGCGAATACATCATGGTGCCCAGCAATGTTGCTGGATAAGAGGCTGGAGAATCCCTCAGTTCCTGCATCCAGGGATAGCGAATGAGGAATAGAAGGCTTCTCCGCCGTAATCTGGACGAGCTCCTGGCCAGGGGCTATCAAGTCGAAACACCATGGAATATGAGCTGGGTCTGTGTTCACGGTATCGCCTTGCCGGGTACCACCACCGGGAAGTGGACGAACCACCAGGGCCACGTGATCGCCGAGAGCTCCGTCCTCATCGATATCCCTTACGATTTTCCCCTTTCACCCCCCGGAATCGGCCACGCTCACCCGACGAGAGCCATCCACCTGCCCCGGATCTATTACAACGGCGGAAAGATGAAGGATCTCTACGACTGTGTTCATGAGCCATGGGCGTGGCTCTGCTTCCAAAGCATGAGATGGGACCCGGAGCAGGACAACCTGCTGAGCCTGCTGGCGCTGGTCGAGGCGTCCATTTCGGTGCGCCTGAGAGAGGCCGGTCTATGCTGACCGTGGTCAGAACAACGGGGGCGGTATACGAGGCGATCAAGCAGGACATCGACCACTACGCCCCCAAGGAGACCATGCTTTTCAGCCGGGCGCGGCAGGTAAGGCTCGGCGACCGAGAACTCTACCTCATGCCGGAGGTGATCGCCCTCGATGAGGACGAGGCGTGGCGCTCCTCCGGGCTGACTCAGCCAAGCCCTGTCTTTCAGCAGTGGTTTTATGGCTCGCTGAAGAAGGAAGGTCTCCTCGATCAGGGGTACCGGGTCGTCACCATCCATTCACACCCATTCCAGACAGGCGAGGCATCTTTCAGCGCCGTCGACCGGGAAACGATGGCGAGGGACCGGGAGGTCTACGGCAAGGCCTATGACGGCCACGACTTCGTCTGGCTGGTCTTCGATCGTGATGCCCGATCTTTCGAGGGCGCGGTTGTTCGCCGGAAGAGTGAGACGAAGGTCGACGCCTTCGTGGTGTTAGGTGACCAACTCCGCAGGCTGACCGGCACCGGCGGCGCCAAATCGGGGATGGATTATCCTCGCGAGCTCTACTCGCGGATGATGCTCATCCCCAGATGGGATCAGGAGCGCATATCCTGGCCGAAAGTGGCCGTCGTCGGTCTCGGCGGTCTCGGAAGCGTGGTGCTCCAGGCCGTGACGGGACTCGGAATCGGCGACCTCGGGGATCTTGTACTCGTTGATCAGGACGTGGTAGAGGCGAGCAACCTTTCACGCATTCCCTACGCATCCTACCATGACATCGGGTGTCGCAAGACCATCGTGGCACGGCGGTACGTGCAGGGAGCTCGCCCCTACCGCAAGGTGACGACGATCGACAAGCCCTGTGACACCGCCGAGGCGCAGCAGGAGATTGCCAGTGCCGATCTCATCCTCGGCTGCGTGGACAGCGAGGTGGCGAGAGCCTGTCTGAACCATCTCGCGGCTTCCTTCCTGGTGCCGCTTTTGGATCTCGGAGCCGGTGTCATCATTGATCGTTTCGCCGGTGAACGGGTCGTGCTCTCATCCGGGCAGGCACGACTCTTCATTCCCGGTGCGACTCCTTGCCTCCTTTGCAATATGGGGATTCGGCCAGAAGGGTTCGATCGCGAGCTGGCGCGCCTCAGGATGGATGCCAAGGAAAAAGACCTGCTGGAGAGGGCCGGTTACCTGCAAGACTTCCTCGTCGAGGATGCGCCCCAGCCGAGTGTCTACAACCTGAACGCCTCGGTGGGAGCCGCGGGAGTGACGCTGCTGCTCCGCTATCTCCTTGGAGGAGGAGTCGACTACCATGCCCTCCACTTCAATATGGAGGCGATGGCCTTCGAGAAGATCCTTACCAAGTCCCGGGAGCACTGCCCTGTCTGCGGTTGCGACAGCCTCCTCGGAGTGGGCGATTTCTTTGACCTGGAGAGTTTGGTTGCTGAGAAACGATATCCCCTGCCCCGGTCTCAGAAGGGCTCCACCTCGCCCTAGCCACCCGCCGCGAGCGATTGCAGCCCATGCCCGTTGGGTTTATAATAAGTAAGGATAAGAGGTTAGGTCCCGCACCCGCTCGACGGGGTGGGAGGTAAACGAACGGGAAGCAGGTGTTCGTGCCCTTGCACGAGATCGAACACGCCCCCTTGTGCCAGCTTCAGCGATTGTTCCAGTAGCACGTTCCTTCTCCAGTAGCCCAGGTTCCCTGTCGCAGCCACCGAGGTCATAAATATCCTCTCCCGATCGTGGCCTCCACGGCGGAGTCGAGCTCGTCACGAGAGGCGGGGAATCCGTGTCCAACAAGGAAAAATATAACGGCGGGGAGTTCGACGTCGGAGCCGGCAACGAGAGCACGCTCATCCGGCAAAAAGAAGGCGATCCGTATGGAAACGAGGTAACCGCCTCCGACGATCTCGACACCGACAAGGTCTATTTCCGGGAGATGGCAAGGATTTCCTTGTTGAGTCAGGAAGAGGAGATCGACCTCGCCAAGGAGATCGAACAGGGTCGATCCATCGCAGTCCAGATCCTCCTTCGGTACCCCGCGGTGATTCTCGAGGAACTGGCGCGATACAGGGACAAGGCAAGATACACCCAAGGACCGGGGAGGCGGGTGGTCGCAAGGCCCGATGTCCGGCGCTTCGAGGGCCACGAAGCGGGCCTGGTCGCCGAGAGGCTGAGGCAGGCTGCGACGACCCTTACCGGGAACCTGTGTCATGGTGCCGAAACTTCGGTCCCGGCCGTTGAGAGTAAGCAGCTTTCCGACCAACTCCTCAGCCTCCTCCAAGAGACCACTGGCACCTATCGCCTGACGGAGCGCGCGCTCCTCAGGTTGACCGAGTACCGGGAGCGATTGAACTCGGCGGAAGAGACCCTGAGGCAGTGGGAACAGAGCCTCGCTCTTCCCTGGGGCGAGCACCTCGAGTCGATCCGCCAGAGACCGGAGGCCAGGGCCATATCGATGCAGAGCAGGTTGAGGGACGGCGTCCCGCTTCCTGGGGAAGTGACCGCCGCCCTGAACGAAATTCACCAGATTGGCGCGAAAACGAGGGTCGGACTCAAGCAGTTGCGGGCTGATGTGGAGCTCGCCTCTGCGGCACGGGCTCGGTTAAGGGCTGCCAAGAAGGTCTTCGTCGAGGCCAACCTGCGTCTTGTGATCGCTATAGCCAGGAGGTACGCTGACCGTGGCGTGCCGTTTCTCGATCTGGTGCAGGAGGGGAACATCGGGCTCATGCGGGCGGTCGACAAGTTCAACTACCGTTTGGGACACAAGTTTAGCACCTACGCTACCTGGTGGATTCGACAGGCCGTTACCCGCGCCATCCAGGAACAAGCGCGAACCATTCGCATGCCGGTGCATATGGTTGAGATGATCAATAAGGTAGTGCGGACCTCGCAGGAGCTGCTTCACGAGAAGGGGAGAAAGCCGACCCCTGCGGAGATCGGCGAACGAATGGCGCTCCCGCCGGACAAGGTGAGGCGGATCTTGGAGATTGCAAGCAGGAGGCAGACAATCTCGCTGGATGCCCCCCTTGGAAACGGTGACTCGGAGCTGATTGACTTCATCGAAAATGATAGCATACTCTCCCCCGAGGAAGCGGTGATGGAGTGGCATCAGGTTCGGCAGACTCGAAAGATGCTCGCAACGCTTACTCCTCGAGAAGAGCGAGTGCTCCGGAGGCGTTTCGGAATTGGCGAGAGGGCACCCCGAACCCTCGAGGAGTTGGGGCGAGAGTTCGGACTCACCCGCGAGCGGGTCCGTCAGATTGAAGCCAAGGCCCTGACCAAACTTCGCCGTACCCGGCGAGGAAGGACTTTCCCCGGCCCTGAGGAGTGATTATGATAGCGACCACGAGTTCTGAGGCGCGGCCTTCGGTCGGCGGGCACGGGGAGATGCGAGTGCCGGCCTGGAGGAGTTAATGGCGAAGGAAGATGTGATCGAAGTAGAGGGTGCCGTACTAGAGACGCTCCCAAACGCCATGTTTCGCGTCGAACTGGCGAACGGCCATCGGGTACTTGCCCACCTGAGCGGCAAGATGCGCATGCATTTCATTAAGATCCTCCCTGGAGACCGGGTGACGGTGCAGCTCTCGCCTTATGACCTCAGCCGGGGCAGGATCACCTATCGTGCGAAATAGCCCTCCTAACCCGCATTATGTACGAACCGCCTGCTGCGACCACGGATATGGCCGTCCTTCTCTGCGAGCGATCGGCTCTGTGAGCAGGAACGATGTGGGAGCGGCTTCTCTGTCGACAGGCTCCCCTCGACGAGCTCGGGACAAGCGG
>JAGFXI010000211.1 GCA_017861095.1 Deltaproteobacteria bacterium
CCACCGGCTCCGCCGTCTACCCGGCACCGCCGTGGAAGCAGAGGCCGTGATGTGGATCACCGCCCTTGTCTCGGGGATCGCCCTGGGTTCCTTCTACAGCCTGATCGCCATGGGGTTCGCGCTTATCTTCGGGGTGACCCACGCCTTTAACCTCGCCCACGGCGAGCTAGTTGTCCTTGCCGGCTACGTGGCTTACTGGCTCTGGAAAGGCTGGGGGCTCTCCCTCATTTTTACCTTTCCGGTCGCCGTGGCAGCCCTGCTCTGTGTCTGTCTCTTTCTCCAGCGCCTCTTCTCTCTTCTCCGGGAACCGCTCGAGCTCAACTCCATTGTCATGAGCTTCGGGTTGGCCATCCTTCTCCAGAACGGGATGCTCTTCGCCTTCTCCGGGGACTACCGGCTGATTCGCGCCCCGGCTCTCACCGAAGGCATTTACGTGAACGGCCTCTCCCTGACTTACGGCCAGCTCGCTTTGGTGGTCCTGTCGCTGGTCGCCATCGGCCTCCTCCACCTTCTCATGCACCACACCTATCTGGGGAAGGCCCTCAGGGCGACGATCCAGGACAGGGAAGGCGCGGCCCTTGCCGGAATCAACGTGCGGATCATGGGACTCGTCGCCTTCGGTATCGGCGCAGTCTGCATCGGTCTCGCCGGACCGCTCTACGGGTCCATCCACTACCTCTACCCCGCCGCCGGCCTTCAGGCGACGCTCATTGCCGTCACTATCACCATCTTTGCCGGTGTCGGCCGTATCCGGGGACTGATCGTCGGCGGCTGGCTCCTGGGCCTGGCGGAATCAGCCGCCGTCATCCTCCTGGGGTCGAGCTGGCGGGAGCTCGTGAGCGCCGTGATTCTCATCGGGCTGCTGGTCTTTCGGCCCCGGGGCATCCTGGGACGGGAGGAAGGCTGATGGAAAGAGCCGCCCCAACGAAAATCGCCCTTCCGGGCCCGGATCGGGCGATCCCCGTGCTTCTGCTCCTCGGCCTCGTCCTCCTTCCCTTCCTTGCCCGCTCTAACGGCTACGTTCTCCAGGTCTTCACCCATGCCCTTCTCCTTGCCACTCTCGCTCTTGCCTGGAACATCCTCGGTGCCGGCGGCTTGGTCTCCCTCGGCCATGCAGCCTTCTTCGGCGTCGGCGCCTACAGCTCAGGTATCCTCAGCCTGAGGCCAGGTCTCTCCCCCTGGCTGACCATACCTGTCGGCGGCCTCTTTGGCGCCGGCCTCGCCGTCATGGTGGGACTTCTCTGTCGCCGGCTTCGGGGCGCCTATTTCGCCCTTGCCACCCTTGCCTTCGTCGAAATCCCCCGGGTGGTCACCGACAACTGGGACGGACTTACCCGGGGCTCGCTCGGCCTCGTCGGCCTTCCCGGGCTTCCCGCCCTTACCCTAGGCCCCTGGCGGGTGGAGATCGGGAGCAGCGCCTCTGCCTCGTACAACCTTGTCCTCTCCTACGCCCTCGTGGTAGTCTTCCTCGTGGCGCTCCTGTGGAGATCCAACCTGGGGCTCGCCCTTCAGGCTGCCAGGGAGGAGGAGACCGCGGCCAAGGCGGTGGGCATTCACGTTGATCGGTACCGCCTTCTTTCCCTTATCCTCAGCGCGTTCCTTACGGGGACAAGCGGCGCCATTTATGTGCACCTCACCCGGTACACGGTGCCCGGGCTGGTTTACAGCCTTCACTTTTCGGCAGTCCCCGTGATCTTCGCCATGTGCGGCGGCCGTTTCACCATCCTCGGCCCGGCCCTGGCGGCCCTGGTGCTCTACCCTGTGGATCAGTTCCTATTCCACCCGTTGCTTCCGGCTGGCCATGAGTTTCTCTATGGGCTCTTCCTCATCCTGGTGGTTCTCTTCATGCCCGGCGGTTTCTGGGGCGCCCTGAGAAGGTCACCGTGACGCTACTACACTTGGAAGGATTGGGTAAACAGTTTGGCGAGGTCTGGGCCCTCAGGGATCTCGATTTTGCCTTGGAGGAGGGCGAGGTCGTCGGCCTCGTCGGTCCGAACGGCGCCGGCAAGACCACCCTCTTCAATCTCATCAGCGGCCGGATCAAGCCGACCACTGGGAGCATCGTCTTTGCCGGGCAGGATATTCGTGCGCTGGAGCCCCACGCGATCTGTCACCTGGGGATCGGCAGGACCTTCCAGTCTTCACGGCCCTTCCCCAGATTGACCGTGGTGCAGAACGTCCTGGTGGGCCGGGTGTTCGGCAAAGAAGTCCGGTTCCGTCCCCGGGCGGATGATCTGGAGACGGCCAGGGAGCTCCTCGAGGTGGTAGGTCTCGGTCACAAGGTCGACACGCCGGCGGGATACCTCACGCCGAGCGAGCAGCGGCGGCTCGACCTTGCCCGGGCGCTCGCCACCCGGCCCAGGCTGCTCCTCCTCGACGAGGTGGCGGCTGGATTTAGCCCGGTGGCGATTAAGCAGGCGGTGGATCTTGTCCGCCGGGTACAGGAACGAGGAGCGACCCTCTTTGTCATCGACCATTTCCTGAACTTGAGCCTCCGGGTCTCCAACCGGCTTCTGGCCCTCGATCAGGGCGAGAAGGTGGCCGAGGGCCCGCCCCCGGAGGTCATGCGGAACCGAGAGGTGATTCGCGCCTATCTCGGCCTGCGCCACGAGGACGAGAACGACTGAGATCGTTATGACGATAGAAGGTGCCGCTCTCCTCGAGATTCGCAATCTGGGTGTAATCTTCGGTGAGGTCCGCGCCTTGGATCAGGTGAATCTTACCGTCTGGGCCGGGCAAATAGTCTCGGTCGTAGGTCCGAACGGCGCGGGGAAGACCACTCTTATGAAAGCCGTCGCCGGGCTGATCCGCGCGGTACAGGGGGAGGTCGCCTTCCTAGGTGAGCCCATCCAGGGTCTTCCTCCCTACGAGGTGGTGCGGCGGGGGCTTGTCTATATTCCTGAAGGAATGAGGGTCTTTCCCCTCATGAGCGTTCTCGAGAACCTTGAGGTGGGAGCCTACACCGCAAGAGATCGGAAGGCGGAGCAACTCTCTTTCGTTTTCGCTCTCTTCCCCGTCTTGGCAGAGAAGCGGTCCAGCCCGGCCGGAACTCTGAGCGGTGGACAGAAGCGGATGCTCACCATCGCCCGCGGGCTCATGAGCGGCGCGCGGCTCCTTCTCCTCGACGATCCCTTTCTAGGGCTGGCGCCGAAAGACGTGAGCAGGCTCTGCCGCACCCTGAAGGATCTCCGGGGTCACGGGATCACCCTCTTTCTCGCCGGTCAGCACGTGAGGAGGATTCTCCGGGTTGCCGGTCGCGCCTACCTCATCGAGGAAGGGCGGATCACCCTCTCGGGGACCGGTGATCAACTCCTGGATCACCCTCATCTCCAGGAGAGTCTCTTCGGGATGATGGCAAAGGCCGGATCGCTCGAATAAGACTATTAGGGTGCCTCTGACCTTTTTCCCTGAGGTTCTCGAAGGGCGAACCTCCGGCGGGTCGACAGGCCCCCGCCCTTCGTCGAAGTGGTTGTGTCGCACCTGGCAAAGCTGCTACAATGCGTGCCTGATGAGATGACAGCCATAGCTGCGGCAGATGCCCGCAGGTTCTAGCGACTCGCTCGTTGAACCGCCTCCCTTTCACACCCAAGTCGGACACCGCACATAAGGAGGGATGAGACATGAGTCAGGGACTGAAAGTCGGCATGACCCATTCCGTCGAACGAACGACGACCAAGGACATGTCCGCGCAACTGGTCTATCCCCACGTGCCCGACGTGTATGCTACACGCGCCATGGTAGGTCATGTCGAGGAGGTGTGCGCGGATCTGATGCTCCCCCATCTGGCCGAGGGTGAGCAGTCCGTCGGCATCGGCATGAACTTCAAGCATATGGCCGCCACCCCGCTGGGAATGAAGGTGAGATACGAGGCGACGCTCACCGCTATCGAGGGAAAGAAGCTCACCTTCCAGGTGGAAGGCTTCGACGAGGTGGAGAAGATCGCCGAGGTCACCCACGAGCGCTTCATCATCAATGCCGCAAAGTTCAACGCCAGATCGGTGGACAAAGCCAAGAAGATGAGCAAGTAGCGCCCACGGTGGTGTCGGCCTCCGAGCCTCGTCCAGCATACAGGTGTTGGCAGCGCGGAAGCCTGTGGAGTTCATGCGCAGCGGCTCCGCCGCTCCTTCGAGGGTACCTTCGGTCAATGAAGGGGCTCGGAGACCGTCCTTCCAAGAAAATCTGGTAGGGCGGGGTTTAGCCTCGCCCTCTCCTCCGGCGGCTCCTAATGACTATCTATCGCCAAGGCGTCAAAGCGCAAGGAGGTGAACCATGGCCGCAGTTGACTCCGTAACCCGGCTGGATGCCGCCCTCAGGCCCAAGAGCGTAGCGGTCATCGGCGCTTCCACCGCCCCCGGCAAGCTGGGCCATGAGGTGCTCAAGAATATTCGAGACGCCGGTTTCCAAGGTCCCATCTACCCGATTAACCCCAAGGCGGAATCCATCCTCGGCCTCCGCTGCTTCCCGGGCATCAAGGACACTCTGGAGCCGCCGGATCTCGCGGTCGTCATCGTTCCGGCCCGCATGGTGCCCCAAACCATCCAGGACTGCGGGGAGCGGGGCGTTCGCTCCGCGGTCATCATCACCGGCGGGTTCAGCGAGGCCGGGGCGGAAGGGGAGGTGCTCCAACGGCAAAACTCTGCGCCTCCTGGCCTCTCCTCACCTACCGGGGCCGGGTCGCCGTCATCTCCCAGAGCGGCACGGTCGGCGCGGCCATGATGGACTGGTTCTCCGAGGAGAAGCTCGGGGTCTCGAGTTTCGTCTCCATGGGAAACCGAGCCGATGTGGACGAGGCGGACCTCATCGCCTACTTCAACGCCGACGACAACACCGGCGTCATCGCCGCCTACATCGAGGGGATCAAAAGACCGGAGGAGTTCGTCGCCGCGGTGAAGGGGCTTAAGAAGCCCCTCGTCGTGTTGAAATCCGGCCGCACCCCTCGGGGCAAGGTGGCGGCCGAGTCCCACACCAAGTCTCTTGCCGGAGCCGACGCCATCTACGACTCCCTCTTCGCCAAGTACGACATCTGCCGGGCCTACACCATCGAGGAGTTCTACGACTTCGCCAAGGCCTTCGCCTATTTGAGGCCGCCCAAGGGAAACCGCATCCTCTTCATCACCACCTCAGGGGGATCTGCGATCCTTGCCACGGACCAGGCCGAGCAGGAAGGATTGGATGCGACGCCGCTCCCGCCTCACCTGGTCGAGGCGGTGACTCCTCTCATCCCCCCCCACGCCATCAAGACCAACCCCATCGATCTCACCGGCGACGCCAATGCCAAGATGTTCGGGGAGGTGATCAAGGCAACCCGGGATCACTACGACACCCTCGGGGTAATCTTCGGCGATCCCATCGTGGATGCCTCTGAGGTCGTGACCCCAGGAGGGAACGAGCTCATCATCTATCTAGGCGGCGCCGAGGTGGAGCGCCGGGAGCGTGAGCTCATGCACCTGAAGGGCATTCCGGTCTTCCCCACCCCCGAGCGGGGCGTGACGGCCCTCGCCCGGGTGATCGGTCGAAAGGGTCTCGCTCCGCCCCAGAGGCCGACTCTCACCACGGCCGCCGAAGGCCGGCAGCTCGCCCCCCATCTCGCCATGAAGCTCATGGCCGAGGCGGGCTTGCCGACCCCGCCTTTCGCCCTTGCCGAAACGCCTCAGGCCGCAGGGACGATCGCCAGGGATCTCGGGTTCCCGGCAGTAGTAAAGATCAGCTCCCCTGACATCGTGCACAAGAGCGATGTGGGCGGTGTGCGCCTGAGCCTCTCCTCGCCCGTGGAAGTGGAGAAGGCGGGAAACGAGCTCCTGGTGGCGGTTCGCCATGCCTTATCCACGGCCCAGGTGGACGGACTCCTGGTCTGCAAGATGGCCCCCAAAGGTGTCGAGGTCATTGTCGGGATGAACCGCGATCCTCAGTTCGGGCCGATCCTTCTCTTTGGTCTCGGAGGCGTACTGGTCGAGCTCTTTCGGGACGTAAGCCTCCGGCATCTTCCACTCTCCCGCGACGATGCGCGGAGCATGATCCGGGAGATCCTGGGTTACCCTGTCCTCGCCGGATACCGCGGTCAGCCGGCGGTGGACGAGGACGCCCTCGCCAACTGCATCCTCAAGGTGGCGGAGATCGCCGAGAGGCATCCCGAGATCCAGGAGCTTGACCTCAACCCGGTTCTCGCCTACCCGGACGGGATCGCGGTGGTGGATGCGCGGGTCATCGTCAGGGGCGGGAGGTAAAGCTCTCCATCGCTATACCCGTGTTCACCGAACGGCAGTTTGTCGTGGAAGTGCTCCGCCGCGTCCAGGCCATTTACCTCGAGAAGGTTGAAAAGCAGCTTGTTATCGTCGACGACTGCTCCACTGGCGGGACCCGGGAGCTCTTGCTCGACATGGCCCGGGCCAAGGGGGAAGGTCGTCCCTTCCCCCTCGCCGATTCGGGCGGGGTCCTGGATCTCACCAAATGCAAGACCCTCTTTCAAGAAAGGAACCGGGGTAAGGAAGCGGCCCTGCGCCGGGGTTTCGAGGAGGCCACGGGCGATGTCATCATAATCCAGGACGCGGACCTGGAATACGATCCCGCTGAGTATCCCAGGCTTCTCGAGCCGATCGCCAGAGAAGGCGCGGACGTGGTCTACGGCTCCCGGTTCCTGGGGGGGCCCGCATCGGGTCCTCTATTTTTGGCATTACGCAGCGAACAAATTTCTGACCGGCCTGTCGAATGTTGTACCAATCTCAATCTCACCGACATGGAAACCTGCTACAAGGTTTTTCGCCGAGAGGTGCTTCAGGGACTCCAACTCCATCAGGATCGCTTTGGGATCGAGCCGGAGCTTACCGCAAGGGTCGCCAAAGGGAAGTGGCGGATCTATGAGGTACCGATCTCCTACTACGGTCGCACCTATGAGGAGGGGAAAAAATCACCTGGAAGGACGGCATAAAGGCGGTCTACTGCATTCTCCGCTACAATCTGCTTCCGTAGTCCCGAGCGGCCCTGCGTTCCCAGACCGAGTCGGTTCTATCCGGAAGGAGGGCCATTCCGCGGTTGCAGCACGTGGTTCGTCCATAATATGGGTTAACATTTCCTCCACGGGGGTCGCGCCGATGGAGATCAGGACGACCCCCTGCCTTCTTTGACCAGCCTCATCCGTTATGCTAAGCTTTATTGGCTGGAAGCGGGATTGGGAGGGATAGGAGTGCACTCGCACGTCGTGGTCAGACGGGTTGGCATCCACCAGCAGTGCTTCTTGCCGGAACGTCCACCGGAGGCAGACCTCGCACCATGGAACAGCTCAACCACATAATCAGCACGATAGCTCTCAGTATGGGTTTGGCTTGGGCGAGTGGGATCAACCTCTACGCTGCAATCCTGGTTCTCGGGTTG
>JAGFXI010000212.1 GCA_017861095.1 Deltaproteobacteria bacterium
GGGCGCTACAGCCCCACATGTCGGGAAGATGGAGCAGCTACTGTGATCGTGCCCAGGGACATCGATCCCGGGACCCAGGCACCAGGCGCCATGCGGAGAAAGGAGCCGGTGGTTTTGGGGGAAACCAAGACCGAAAGAGCGGACTGCCGCCCGGCTGACCGCGACTGTGCCACCCCAAGCGATGAAGGCCTGGTTGCTCGCGCTCTCGAGGGCGACCGCTCGGCGGCAGCGGAACTTGTGGGGCGCTACCACAAGAAGGCTTATGGGATTGCCTATCACCTCTGCTCCGGCAATACGGAGGAGGCCCGGGATCTGACCCAGGAGGCATTCCTCCGTGCCTTCGCCAGGCTGGGAACCTTTCGCGGCCGGTCCTCCTTTTACACCTGGTTCTACCGCATTCTGGTGAATACCTGTAGGGACGGAAGAAGACGGCTCTGGAGGTGGAAACAGCGCTTCGCCTTCTGGCGATCCGCACCCGAGGACGCTTCGACTGAGCCGTTGAATCCGGAAAACTACCCGGACCCCGCCGAGCAGGCGGACCCGGCCGCGGTGCTGACCGGCAAAGAGCTCCACGAGCGTCTGAGGAAGGCGATGCTCTTGCTCCCACAGAAGCAACGGACCACCTTCCAGCTCAAGGTATTCCACGGGATGACAATTCACGAGATTGCCGAGGTCATGAATTCTGCCGAGGGAACGGTGAAGAGCCACCTCTTCCGAGCAACTCAACACCTCCGTGAAGCGCTCAGCGATTGGGCAGCTCCGGAGAGGAGGTCGTGAGATGAGAGCGTGCGCCGATCGTGAGGAGACCCTCCTCCTCGATGTCTACGGGGAATTACCTCCCGGGGACCGTCCGGCGTGGGAAAGGCACCTCGATGCCTGTAGCGCCTGTCGCGGGGAACGGCAACGATTGATGCAGGTGCTGAAGGCAGTCAGAGAGGCCATGCCTGCACCGGCGATTCTCCCGGAGGAGACCAAGGCGCTCCAGCAATCCCTCACCCGGAGTTGGATGGGGGATCGGTCTAAGCCCTGGTGGCACGGACTACTTTTCGGCATTTCCTTGAGACCGCTCCCGGCGCTTGCCACAGCCTGTCTCGTCCTGGTGGTGATGGGGTGGTTCACCCTGCAATGGGTCCAGACTCGCTCCCGGACCCGGACGGTCCCGGAGCCCCAAGAGAAAGTCATGGTGAGTGACCTGGAGGTCCTCGAGAACCTGGATCTCCTCGAAGAGATGGACGACATCGAGAAGGTCGTTCAGGTCGTGGACCAACGGGATATCGTACTGTAACCCAAACGGGAAAGCGGAGGACGATGCCGTATGGTGAAAGGCGGTCACAGATACCCGAGCTGGTGGAAGCCCCGGCATTGCCTAGCCTCTCTCCTGCTTGGTGGCATGATGGTCTTTTCCATCCCGGAGTCGGGACAGGCGGGCGGGTTTGCCGGGACCCATGGTAGACCGCCATGGTATGGATCGATGGATCAGCTTAAGAGATCACCGTCAGAGGCACTGAGGACGATACGACTCAGCGGCCGAGGGGGGCAGCGGCCTCCTGCAGAGGAGAATTGGGACCGCTACGAGAGTTTCTCGCCTGAAGAGAAAGCGCGGCTCAGGGAAAGGTACCGCCAGTGGGAATCCCTGCCGCCGGAGAAGCAACAGGACCTCCGCCGGCGGATGGATCGGTTGAAGGAGCTTCCCCCTGATGAACGGGAGCTGCTCAGGAAGCGGCACGAGCAATGGCAGGAGCTGCCCCCTCAGGAGCGGCAGAGGATCCGCGACAATCTCAGAAGGTGGAACGAGCTTTCCCCCGAAGAGCAGGAGCGTCTGCGCCGGCAGTTCCGGACGCCGTAGTGGCGGCGGGGCAATAGTTCTCGAACGAGCACGTTGTTTGCACTCCCTTTCGGTGGGATGAACGATCTGCCCATGATTGGGGAGGGCCATTCTACATCGGATCGCCGTCCGCCTCCGGCCCGGGTCGTATTGACCAGGATCCCGCCGTCGGGGGCGAGTGGCTGGTGGCCGCATAGGTCACGGGCGCGAGTAGCCCTCCCGTATGGAAGTCCTGGGAGGTCTCGAAGGCCTTCTTGATCTTCTTCCCGTCAGCATTCGCCTCGGCGCGGTTCGGCGCCCCCTCCGTGCGTATCGCCCCTCTCCCCTTGACACTTATCAGAACAGGGCGCTAGTATCGTGTTGAAGCACGGACTAGAGAGCCGCGACCACAGAGCAATTGCTTGTCGGCGGCTCGACAACAATGGCGGGCAGACCGCTTTATGTCGACAGGGATGGGCAAGGAACCTCCGTACGCAGTGAAGCCTCCGGACAGCCGGGCCGAACGGGCCGCAGCTGTGCCGGGCGAAGCGCTGGTCGTGGTTTCCAGACCGAAGATCGAGCCGGCGTGGTACGCCGTATACGCCCAGGTGCGCCACGAGGGCAGGGTGTACTCCCGGCTTCTCGCCAAGTCTTTTGAGTGTCTTTTCCCCCAGATGGAGCGTTGGAGCCGCCGGCGGGATCGACGGAAGAAGATCCAGGTCCCCATCTTCCCTGGCTACCTTTTCGTCCGCAGCGCCCTGGACAATCAGGAGCACGTGAGAATTCTGCAGACTCCCGGTGTCGTCAGCCTCGTGCGAAACAAGGACGGTCCTCTCTCCATACCGGAAACCCAGATCGACAGCCTGAGAACCCTCCTGGGCAGCCAGGAGGTGCTCACCAGCTACCCCTACCTTAGGACCGGCATGTGCGTCCGGGTGGTCAACGGGCCCCTCTGCGGGTGCGAGGGGATTCTGGTCCGCAAGCGCACCGGAAAATCCCGTCTGGTCGTGGCCATCGATATCATCCAGCAGGCAGTGTGCGTGGAGCTCAACGAAGAGGATGTGGAGCCGATCTCCGAGCGGAATCGGTGATCCGTCCTCTCGATTGGCGGCTCGTACGCTGAGGAAGCTTCGGATGCCCTTTGCTTCTTAGACCTCGCCCCGCCTCTCATGCCAGCCGTCTTCCTGACCGCAGCAGGGACGTTCCAGCAAGTCGCTAGAGGCCGATGTACTGGGCTACCTTCTTCTTGGCCTCGGGATGGTCGTGTTCGTGGACGAGGATCTCCTCGTAGGCGTGCCGGGCGAGGTCGACCTGGCCCATCTCGTCTAGGATCCTGGCCCGGTGGAGGAGGGCGGGCCGGTTGGTAGGATCCATGCCGAGGCACTGGTCCAGGTGGAAAAAGGCCATCTCGAGATTGCGCACCGTCTTCCCGTAGGTGTAGAGCCAAGCAAGCATATTGTGGATTGGGGCTTTGTGTTCCAGTGCTTCAAGGGCCTGCCGGGCAAGCTTGATCGCCTTTCCCTCCGGTTTGCTGTTTTCGCCGGAGGCGATAAGCGAGATGTAGTGCCGGAGCAGGGTAACGAAGATCCAGGGCTCGGGCATAGGTCTATTGACCGCGTATTCCACCTTGGCGAGCAGTCCCTTTTGCAGCGATTCCGGCATGGAAGGGAGAATCTCGAAGTTGATGAAGGACACTACTTCGTAGACCGGGATCTTCTGGCCCAGCCCCTTGAACACCAGACTCCGCGGCTTGCTGAAGGCAACGTTGAGCTGTTGGTTCTCCTTGGAGGCCCGGTAGAGGCTGTCCCCCACCATGATCTGATATGCGGTTCCCTCGCGCGAGGCCGACTCGATGCGCTTGGTCAGGTTGATGGCGTAGCCCTCCACATTCGACTGCTCCTGCCCCATCCTGACCCGCCACTGCCTCACGCCTTTGATGACGTCACCGCAGTTGATGCCCACACCCACGCGAGAGACGAGGCGGCCTTCCTTGAGGATTCGCTGGTTGAAATCCGAGATAAGCCAGGCGAGCTTCACCTTAGTGGCGATCAGCATGGCATTCCGCACATCGAAGCGGACCTCTTTCGAGTAGAGAAAGACCCGCAGCTCATCGCCCACCACCGACCACTCGGCGTCGACGCCGTTCCCCACATAGCCCGCCTGTTTCAGATGATGGGAGACGACCTCGAAGAGGGTGCTCTGAAAGTTGACGAGCATATCGTCATAACCCTGGAGGGTAAGGTTCTTCGCCATCTCGGTGGAATCCATGAGATCAGCGAAGACAATGGTGGCGACAACGCTCTCCCGCATGGGCTACAGTTCGAGGTCGATCCTCCGTTCGCGGAGAAACTCTTTCATGTTCCTGAGCTCGTGAGAAAGGGCATTGAGGGTGGAGGTAAGCTTCTTCACCTCCTCGCTGGTGCCCCAGATCATCTTCCGCAATGCCTCGTGAGAGGCGTCGAATTTGGCGACACTGTCGCCGAGGGCTTCTTTGACGGGGTCGACCTTGCCCTCTACCTCCCGAAGGATGGCCTCGCTTCTCTGGCGGATCTCGGTGACACCTCTTGCGAGCTCGGTGACTCGCTGGGCAAGCGCCCGCGTCTTGTCGAAGAGAACCTGTTTCAGCGCTTCCTTCAGGGACTCGCTCCCCTGCTTGAACTGCTCTTGGAGCTCCTTCTGCTGCTGCTGCAACGCCGCGATCTCCTGGGCCAACTGCGCGGTCCTCTCCCGCTCCTTGCGCAGCCGGAAAAGAAGAACCCAGGACCCTATGATCAAGAGGAGCAGTGCCAGATCCACGTAGCTGACATTCAC
>JAGFXI010000213.1 GCA_017861095.1 Deltaproteobacteria bacterium
GACGTTCACTCCAATTTCCATGATCTCGAGCGGCAGACGGTGGGGGTGTGGTTTCTGAGCGAGGTCTGCGGCGGGTCCCTGAATCCCGGCTCCGACGCCGAGGATGGACGTTTTTTCCCCCTGAACGACTTGCCTGCCGACATGGCCTTCCCCACCGATCTTCTCGTCTGTGAGAAGCTCAGGAGGTTTCTTGCCTCCGGCGAAGCGGCGCTTGAGGCCCTTTGGCGGGGACACTCGGGAGGGCGCGAGACAGGTGATCTGCTCCCGAAAGCCTTCGGGTCAGGACCACAAGGGCGCAAGGATTCGCCCTTTCCTTGATCGCGCTTCGCCCAGAGCTGAGGTGAGTATGGAGCTCGTTTTTCTCGGTGCCACGGGAACGGTAACCGGATCACGGTTCTTGCTGGAGGTTGAGGGCAAGAGACTGCTGGTTGACTGCGGCCTCTACCAGGGCTTGAAGCAATACCGACTGAGAAACTGGGAGCCCTTTCCTGTCTCGCCGGAGAGAATCGACCTCGCATTTCTCACCCACGCTCATCTCGATCACGTCGGCTACCTCCCTCGGTTGTGCCGCACCGGCTTCTCGGGAAAGATTCACTGCACCCATGCGACCCGCGATCTGGCCGAGATCGTGCTCCTCGACAGCGCTCATCTCCAGGAAGAGGACGCGTACTGGGCCAACAAGAAAGGCTACTCCAAGCATAGCCCGGCTCTGCCCCTCTATACCGTCCCCGATGCGGAGCATGCCCTTTCCCTGTTTGCGCCGTTTCACTACGGCGAGGATATCTTTCTCACGAAAAGCCTCAGGGTCAAATTCAAGGATGCCGGCCATATCCTGGGCTCTTCCCTGGTGGATATCAAGACGACCAAGGGCGGACGAACGCTACGAGTAGCCTTCAGCGGCGATCTCGGTCGGCCCGACCGTCCTATCCTCCGGGACCCCACGCAGCTCTACGAGGTTGACTACCTGATCGTCGAGTCTACTTACGGCAATCGGCTTCACGACTCAAGGCCTCCCGAGCAGGAGCTGGCCCGGGTTGTCAACGAGAGTGCGGAAAGGGGAGGGGTGCTCATCATTCCGGCCGCCGCTGTCGGACGAACCCAGGAACTGCTCTACAGCCTCAGAGAATTGGAGGAACGCGGCGAAATTCCGGCGCTCCCGGTGTATGTGGACTCGCCTATGGCGATCGATGCCACCGGGGTGTTTGAGAAACGCAAGGGCTACTATGACCTGAAGGCCAAGGTCCTGGAGCTCGAGGGCAAGCGGATTCTCCAGACCAAGCGCATTCGCTTCTGCCGGAACCGGGACGAGTCAAAGAGCATCAACGCTGTAGCGCGTCATGCCGTCATCGTCTCTGCGAGCGGAATGGTCACCGGCGGGAGAATTCTCCACCATCTCGAGCATCGGCTGCCACGGCCCCAGGACACCGTGCTCTTTATCGGCTATCAGGCGGAAGGGACGCGCGGCAGGACTATCCTCGAGGGGAAGCCCACGGTGAAGATCCACGGTCAAGAGGTACCAGTGAGGGCTCGTATCGAGCAGATATCCGGCTTCTCGGCCCACGCGGATTATCAGGAAATCCTCGCGTGGCTGGTGGGATTCAACCGGCCGCCGCGCAAGACCTTCATCGTTCATGGTGAGCCAGAGGCCGCCACGTCGCTGGCGGAGAAGATCCGGGAAAAGCTCGACTGGGAGGTCGTGATTCCGAACTTTGGTGAGACCCATACCCTGGAGTGAACCGAGGTCTCTCATCAGTTCCTCATCAAGCGCCTTTCCCCTTGCCAGTTTCCCTCCTCTCCTGTAGTCTAAAAATAACAGGTCGTTCACTCCCCACCCTGCGACTCCAACCCGTAAGTCCTGCTGTTGCACCAGCGCCGAAGCTGACCCGTTGAAATACTCTGCGAGGTTACCTGCCGGGGATGGATGTCGTGCCTGTTCGGAAGGGAAGGGAGCAGACTATGAATGAGCAGGAGAAGCGGAGTAGGGGGGCTGTTGCCGATGGCAGGAGGCTTCGGGAAGAGGTCGCGGCCCTTCGTACTCTGGCGGCTCAGCGCGACCGGGCACTACAGGAATTGCAGGTGCAACTGGAGAGACGAGCCAAAGAACTCGACTGTCTCCTTGGCATCTCGCGACTGGTGGAGCGAGAGGAAAGATCTTGGGAAGAATTCCTTGTCGGTATTGTAGACCTCCTCCCCCCGGCCTGGCAGTATCCGGAGCTCACGTGCGCCAGAGTCATCTTTGAAGAAAAGGAATTCCGCACCGCCAATTTCCAGGAGACCCCTTGGAGGCAGATCCGGGACATCACCGTGGGCGGCACCCGCCGGGGAAGTTTGGAGGTCGCCTACCTGCGAGAGAGACCTGAGCGGGACGAGGGACCTTTCCTCAAGGAAGAGGCGGGCCTCGTCGACGCTGTGGCCGAACGGCTGGGACGGATTATCGAACGGAGATGGGCGGAGGAAGCGCTGCGGCGGGCCCATCAGGAGCTCGAAATCAAAGTGCGGTTCCGCACCGGCGAGCTGGAACGGGCAAATGAGCAACTCCGTATCGAAATTGCGGAACATAAACGGACCGAGGAGGCCGTCCGCAAGAGCCACCGAGCGCTGAAGGTTCTCAGCCAGTGCAATCAAGCCCTTGTGCGTGCCGGCGAAGAGTCGGTACTGCTCCATGAGATCTGTCGGATCACCGTGGAGGCCGGCGAGTATCGTCTCGCCTGGGTCGGATTCGCTGAGGAGGGCGAAGAGAAGGCGGTACGCCCCGTAGCTCAGGCAGGCTACGAACACGGCTACCTTGAGGGACTCAACATCACCTGGGCTGATAGGGAGCGGGGGCGAGGCCCTACCGGCACCGCTATCCGCACCGGCACTCTGTGTATCGCCAAAGACATCGTGAACGATCCGGGCTTTAGTCCGTGGCGGAAGGAAGCCCTGAAGCGCGGCTACGCCTCGTCTATCGCCCTCCCCCTTGTGGCTGATGAACGAGTGCTCGGAGCGCTTAATATCTATGCGGCTGAACCTGATGCCTTTGACCAGGAGGAGTCGAGGCTTCTCATGGAACTGGCGAAGAACCTGGCTTTCGGCATCGTCGCGCTGCGAACTCGGGTGGCACGGGAGAAGACCGAGGAAGAGCTCCGGCGCAGTGAGGCTCGATATCGTGCCATCGTGGAGGATCAGACGGAGCTGATCTGCCGTCATGTCCCCGACACAATGCTCACGTTTGTCAACGATGCGTTCTGTCGCTACTTCGGGAAGGGGCGGGAGCAGTGGGTCGGGCGGAGCTTTCTCTCTTCGGTGGCGGCGGCAGACCGCATCAGGGTCCACGACGAGATTCGCAACCTCAGTCGGGAAAGCCCGGTGGCCACCGTGGAGCACCGGGTGGAAGGGCCGGGCGGCGGGATTCGCTGGCAGCTGTGGACCCACCGGATGATTCTTGACCCTCAGGGTCGCCACATCGAGTTCCAGTCGGTAGGAAGGGATATAACGGAGCGCAGAACGATGGAAGAGGCGCTGGCGAGGAGTGCGGAGAAGATCAAATTCTTCGCCTACTCGATTACGCACGATCTCAAGAGCCCTGCCGTCGGCATCTACGGCATGACGAAGCTCCTCTCCAAACACTGCCGGGATTCCCTTGATGAAAGAGGCAAGGAGTACTGCGACAAGATCCTGCGAGCCTCGGAGCACGTGGCATCACTCATCGATAAGATCAACACCTACATCGTTGCCAAAGAGGCGCCCCTCAACTTCGAGAGGGTCAACATCTGTGAGATTGTCAAACTGGTGAAAGACGAGTTTTCTCCCCAACTTGTGGTCCGCCAGATAGTCTGGTTGCAGCCGACAGTCCCCGTGGAGATCGTTGCCGATCGTCTGTCCATGGTGCGAGTCTTCAGGAATTTCATCGACAATGCCCTGAAGTATGGCGGCGACGAGCTGAGTGAGATCAGGATAGACTACGACGATCGGGAAGATTGCCATGTCCTCTCCGTGAGTGATGACGGCGCCGGTGTGAGGGCTGGCGACTACGAAGCAATTTTCGGCCTGTTTCAGAGAGATGAAAGTGCCCGAGCCGTAGAGGGAGCCGGTCTCGGGCTGGCCATCGTCAAGGAGATTGCCGAGCGCCACAACGGCAGAGTCTGGGCGGAGCCGGGTAAATGCAGGGGCACAACCTTCCGCATTGCTATTGCGAAGAACCTCTAGCAGCGCCCCTAGCCCGCATGATGCCGGAACCATCTGCTGCGACCCCAGATACGGCCATGTCACCGGGCGTCTCATGAGACAGAATAGTCTCAATGAGAGTATGAGATACACACGGTCGCCTTGTTCTGCACGTGAGAGACAATCTGTTTGGCTCTCCTTTCTCCGTTTCAGCGCAAATAGTCAGGCGAGTTCCATGGTAGAGGCCACAACTGTCTGGAGGGATGGGCGTCATCCCGCACTGGGGGACATAACACGGTTTCTGCTACCGGCGGTTTCACGCCGAATAGAGCAGCGGCCAGGATGAGGGAGGGAGGCTGGCTATGAAGAAGATCCTCGTAGCGTACGAAAGTAGAACGGGAAACACAGAGAAGATGGCGCAGTATATCGCGGAGGGCGTTCGCATCGGCGGTCAAACAGC
>JAGFXI010000032.1 GCA_017861095.1 Deltaproteobacteria bacterium
TGGACAACAGCCAGTGCAAGCCGTACCGGCCTGATGGGGCGTCTCAGAGGTTCCGGCGTAGCGGGACGGAAGCGGAAGACTCGCCCCACGTTCGTACCTGTGCAACGTCATGGAGAGTGGGCATCGCCCACCGAAGATGAGAGGGGGGATCGTATGTCGCAGCTTATCGCTTGTCGGAATGCTCACGGCATTGTGCTGGCCGCGGACAGCCTGGCCCTGGATCTTGACCGGAAGGAGGCGATGGTCCCGGTGAAGACGGAGCGGTTCTTGCCTCTCGGGGACCACGCAGCGATTCTCACGGGCGGGGCGCCGGAGGGTACGGGGATGTGCCGCACCCTGAAACGGTTTGTCGCCGAGGAGGCGCTTCGTAACGTTGAGGACATCTACCGGGCGGCGCTTCCGTTCCTGGCGTCTGAGTACGAGCTCTTCATGCGGAAAAAGTGCCACGTGCTTCCGGTGGATCCTCTCCACCATGTGCATTTTATTATCGCCGGCATCTCATCCCCGGATTCCGCCCAACCGTATCGAATGTACCTCCTCTGGACCAAGAAAAGCCTCCCGCAGCTCGACGGCGATGAGATCGAGCTGGCCTACACGGTTCCCCGCCGGATGGGGCTGGAATACACCCTCGGCCGGCTCTGCAAAGAGAACAAGCCGCTCGACGATATTCTCCCCTTGGTTCGGAAGCACATGGAGAAACTGGGGCAAGAGCAAGATGAGGTGGGGCCGCCCTTCACCTACGCCGTGATCACCAGCGAAGGAGTGCGGGTGGCGGATTAAGGGCGAGAAAAACTCGTGCGCAGACTGAGGGTGAGCTTTGTCCCCTGTCCGAGGGCGTAGTTTACGCCGAGCTCTCTCCATCTTGTTCGCTTCCAACCTGCCAAAGGCAGGTAAACCTCGAGCGCCTCCAACGCAACGGAGGTGCCGTGCCCTCAGTACCAGCTTTCAGCCTTCAGCGATCAACTCTCAGCCTTCAACCCTCTACTGTCTCCTGAATTCTGACTCCTGTCGCCTGGATTCTCTGCAGTTGCCTCGATCCTCAAGCGAAGCGATCTACCAACCTATCGCCGCGTAGCGCCCGCCTCCAACGCACCGGAGGTGCCGCCAGATCCCCATGCCATGGCACGATTCATGCTTTCCACGGCCGGACAAGGTACTAGTTTACGACCACGATGAAGTCTCCTTTGCCCCGAGAAGAGCCGCACCCCGAAGACTCTCGGGCTGAAGGGTCCATTATGGAGCACACCAGAGGAAGCAACACCCCATGAGACTTCGCACGATCCTTTTCGTTCTCGCTCTGCTCGCCTTTCTCTCCGCCTCGGTTGGCGGCTATTCTTATTATCTCTCCGTGAGCGAGTCCGCGTTCAAACAATTCGAAGCACAGGGGGCAGCGGCGGCCGAGGCGATGACGACGAGGTTGTCGTCACTCCTGGCTGGACACCAAAGAGCGGCGAGGGCCCTTGCGGGATTGAAGGAGGTGCGCGAGGGTCTTATCGATGGCAGGTTAGAGGCGCTGGTCAGAGCCAATGCCGTGATCGAGCATTTCCAGCAGGCCCTCGAGGTCAGCGCCTGCTACGTGATGGACCGTGACGGCAAAACCGTCGCCCCCTCGAAGAGCAGGACGCCCAACGGTTTTGGAGGGCAGAACGACGCATTCCGTCCCTATTTTCGCGAGGCCGTCCAGGGCAGAGCGACAGTTTTCATGGGGGTCGGCGTAACCTCGGGAGGTCGTGGAATTTACTATAGCCACCCGGTACGAGTCCGTGCCCAAGAAGACCCCGTGGGTGTGGTGGTGGTGAAGGCGTCGATGGAGGCCCTGGAGAGGGAATTTCGCCGCGCTTCGAACGGCCTCAGCTTCCTTGTCAATCAGCACGGGCTGATCTTCGGTGCCAATCGCGAGGAGTGGCTGAACCAGACCCTCTGGAAGCGGACGCCTGAGCTGTTCGCGGGAATTGCGGAGCCCAGATCGCTCGGTGACGGCCTGTGGAACCAAACCGGCCTGGAAATGAGAGAGAATCACCGTGCGGCCGACGGACGCGGGAACGAGTATCTCATTTACCAGGCAGCGATTGATCGCTTCCCGGGCTGGAAGTTTGTCAATCTCGTCAGTGTCACCGAGTTCTCGCGGAAGGCCTTCGACCCGCTCCTCAGGACCGGGTTCCCCATCGTTATCGCGCTGTGCGTCCTCGTCGGCCTGGCGGTTCTTGTCCTCTATACCACCGCAAGCAGCGATATCGCCCGCCAGAAGGAGACTGCCAACGCCCTCCGCGCCAGTGAGGAGAAGTATCGGAACATCCTGGAAAATATCGAGGAGGGGTACTTCGAGGTCGATCTCGCCGGCAACTTCACCTTCTTCAACGACTCGATTTGCGCCATGTCCGGCTACGGGCGCAGCGAAATCCGGGGGATGAACAACCGGGCCTACACCTCCCCGGAAACGGCGAAGAGGATGTTCAGCGTGTTTAGCGAGATCTATCGCACCGGCAGGCCGGCAACCATGCTGGACTACGAGATCATCAGGAAAGATGGGATGATCAAAAGCCTGGAGCTCTCCGCCTCGTCGATGCGCGACTCGGCCGGGAACCCGGTCGGGTTCCGGGGGATCGTTCGTGACGTGACCGAACGCAAACGCGCGGAGGAGGCACTCCGGGAGAGCGAGGAGAAATACCGGACAGTGCTCGAGGCCAACCCTGATCCTGTGGTGGTTTGCGACCGGGAGTCCCGGGTACTCTACTTTAATCCCGCCTTCACCCGGGTCTTCGGGTGGACCTTGGAGGAGCGCCTAGGGCGGCCTCTGGAAAGGTTCGTGCCTGAAGACAATGAGGCCGAGACGAAGGTGATGTTGGAACGGCTCATGGCCGGGGAGAGCTTCTTCGGTCTCGAAAGCCGCCGCTACAGCAAGGGCGGCCAGATCCTCCCGGTGAGCGTGAGCGGGACCGTCTATCGAGACCGGGACGGCAACCCCGTGGGAAGCATCATTAACCTCCGCGATATCACCGAACAGAAGAAGCTCCAAGGCCAGCTCCAGCACGCCCAGAAAATGGAGGCCGTGGGGACCCTTGCGGGCGGGATCGCCCACGATTTCAACAACCTCCTCCAGGCGGTCCAGGGGTACGCGGAGCTCCTTTCCAGAGCAAAACCCACGGATCATCCCGACTGCGCTGGTCTTCAGAAGATCCTGAACGCGGCCAGACGAGGAGCCGAACTGACTCGGCAGTTGCTCACCTTCAGCCGCAAGGTGGAAAGCAGGAAGAGGTCGTTGGATCTCAATTATGAGGTTCACGAGGTCCAGCGGTTGCTCGAGCGAACCCTCCCGAGGATGATTGATATCGAGCTCCATCTGGCGGACGATCTGAAGATCGTCAATGCCGATCCGGTGCAGATGGAGCAGGTGCTCATGAACCTCGCCGTGAACTCCAAAGATGCCATGTCCCAGGGCGGGCGGCTTGTCATCGAGACCAAGAACGTGATCCTGGACGCGGAATTCTGCAAGACCAACCTGGGGTCGAAGCCCGGCGAGTATGTCATGCTCGGGGTCTCGGACACGGGTCATGGGATGGACAATAGGACCATCGCCCACATCTTCGAGCCCTTCTATACCACCAAAGGCCCGGGCAAGGGCACAGGTCTCGGACTTGCCATGGTTTACGGCATCGTCAAGGACCACGAGGGCTACATCACTTGTCATAGCGCCCCGGGGGTTGGAACCACCTTCAAGATCTACCTGCCGGCGGTTGACGAGCCGGCGGAGATTCCAGAGGAGAGGACACCAATCACCAGGGTCAAAAAGGGAAGTGAAACGATTCTCCTCGTGGACGACGAGGAATTCGTCAGGGACGTGGCGGTACAGCTCCTTCGCGAGTTCGGCTACACCGTGCTCACCGCCGCCAACGGGGAGGCAGCCCTTGAGATCTACCGGAAAGAGCACGGGCGAATCGATCTTGTCATTCTCGATCTGATAATGCCAGGGATGGGAGGCATGAAGTGTCTCGGCGAGTTGCTGAAGATCAATCCCCAAGGTCGGGTCCTCGTTGCAAGCGGCTATTCGGCAGGCGGGCCGGCGCGAGAGGCGATCGACGCCGGTGCCAGAGGCTACCTCGGCAAGCCCTATGATATCGACAAGATGCTCACCGTGATCAGAGAAGTACTGGAGAAGCTCGCCGGGGGCGTGACGGTTCATTAGCTCTAGCCCGCATTATGCACGAGCCATCTGCTGCGACCGCGGATCTGGCCGTCCTTCCGGGCGTCCTCGGGTCTCGCACCTTGCGACGTACTGAACAAAAGTACGCCTCAGGTTCGAGCTCCTGTGGTTGCCCGGTGGCACGACTATCTCCACGATCTCGCGACGACGTCTCGTGCATAATGCGGGCTAGGCACGATCCCCCCATATAACCTGATAACCTGAGTAACGACAGGCCCACTCCCCAAATCCTCCTGCACCCCCGCTAACCCGCATTATGCCCGAGACCCCGTCCCTCACACAAAAAAGCCCTCACCTCGGGGAGGTTGAGGTGAGGGCTCAGGGGCCATAGGTAGGACTCGGAGGAAGGAATTAGCAAGTCTCTACCTACATGTAGTACTATAATCCCGCCCACGGTGAGAGGGAATATCTCCACAGGGGAAATTAGTGCAATTCATGGTTCCAGCGGCGCGAGCGCCGCTGGGGCCTGGATCGCCTCAGGGTTTTCCTCGTTTCCGTGCCGCACTCCACCCGACCCGTGGGGCAGGGCAGGCTCGCCCCAGGGGAAGGAGCTGCCGGTGGCTGATCGTCTCCGTCCAGTGGGAAATGTCTCCCGGAGCGGGTCCAGGGCAGGGGTTTTTGGAAAGGGGGATCGCATGACCAGAGGTGACATCAAGTATGTCGTTAACTGCTTACTCTTTGTGGTTCTCAGTTCTACCGCCGCAGTAGGGCTCCTTCTGGCCTTCGTGATCCCATCGGGACCCGTCCTGGGTCCGGAAAGATTTTTCCTGGGCGTCCACCGTCATGTCTGGGGCCGGTTTCATCTCTATTTGGCCGTCACCTTCCTGGGGCTTCTGGTCATACACCTATGGCTGAGCTGGGGCTGGGTCTTCCAGATGACCAGGAGGTTTTTCGGCGAGCGGTGGAAGAGGGCCCTTTTGGTTTTAGGCTGTGTCTGGCTTCTGGTGCTCCTTCTAGGCTGGCTCAGGCTGAGGCTGTAATCTTTCTTCGAGCTTGCTCCGGGTTCCTGGCTGGGTGGGCGCTGCTCACCGGGGGCAGGCTCATCGTCCCGTCCGCGGGGGCAACCGGCCTCTCTTTCGAGGTCGAGCTGACGTGGTGCTAGATGACCGGATTGAAGATTTTCACCAGCAACCGCCTCGGGATCTTGGCCGACAAGCTCGCCAAGGTCCTCAGGGAGCCCCTTCGTGCCCCTCTTGAGCCGGAAATCGTTCTGGTTCAGAGCAAGGGAATGGAGCGCTGGATCTCTATGGAGCTCGCCTGGCGCCACGGCGTCTGTGCGAACATGGGATTTCCCTTCCCGAACGCCTTTGTCCAGGATCTTTTCCACAGGCTCATCCGGCCGCTTCCCGACCCCTCGCCCTTCGAACCCCAGGTGCTGAGCTGGAGGGTCATGGAGCTGCTGCCCTCCCTGCTCGGAAGCCCGGGCTTCACGACCTTGAGGACCTACCTGGGAGAGCCCCCCGACGCACTCAAGCTGATCCAGCTCTCCGAGCGTATCGCCGACACCTTCGACCAGTACCTTCTCTTCCGGCCGGAGATGATCCTCGGGTGGGAGCAGGGGAGGGAGAGCCACTGGCAGGCTCGGCTCTGGCGGGAGCTCAGTCGAGGTCGAGAGCAACTGCACCGAGCTGCTCTGGGAAAGGCACTCATCGAGGCGCTCCAGGGATCAGGTCTGGAGTTGGGGGCTTTTCCGGAGCGGGTCTCGGTGTTCGGGATCTCGGCCCTTCCGAAGTTCCATCTGGAGGTGCTGGCCGCCTTGTCGAGGGTCACCGAGGTGAACCTCTTTCTCATGAACCCATGCCGGGAGTACTGGGGAGACATCCTCGCCCACCGGGAGGCGAGACGAGCGACGGCCGGAGCAGGCTCTCCAACCGACCAGCTCCACCTGGAGATGGGGAACAGCCTTCTCGCCTCCCTGGGGGGACTGGGCCGGGACTTCTTCGATCTCCTCACCGACTACCCCGCCGAGGAAGAGGCGACCTTCCTGGACCCAGGGGAAGGGACGCTCCTCAGGGCCCTCCAGTCGGACATCCTGAATCTCCGCGATCGTGGCCGATCCGGGGGCGGGAGGTCGGCCGTTGCCGCGACCGACACCTCGGTCCAGATCCACGCCTGCCATAGCCCGATGCGGGAGGTGGAGGTCCTCCACGATCGGCTCCGCCAGCTCTTCGAGGAGCATCCTGACCTCGCTCCCGGAGACATCCTGATCATGACGCCGGATATCGGCACCTACGCGCCTTTCATCCAGGCGGTCTTCGCTGCTCCCGCCGAGACTTCGGAAATGATCCCTTTCACCATTGCCGACCGGAGCGTGAGAGAGGAGGGCGCCATCGTCACCGCCTTTCTTGCCTTCCTCGATCTCCGGGGGAGCCGGTTCACCTCCTCCCAAATCCTCGTCCTGCTCGAGACTCGAGCGGTTCGGAGCCGGGCTGGCCTGAGCGAGGCGGACGTAGGGCTGGTGCGGAGGTGGGTGAGGGAGACGGGGATCCGCTGGGGAATCGACGACCAGAATCGGCGCGAGCTGGCCCTTCCGGCGGAACGGGAAAACACCTGGAGAGCCGGGCTGGACCGGCTCCTTCTGGGATATGCCCTGCCCGGCGAGGAGGAGCGCCTGTTCGGAGGAGTACTACCCTACGACGCGATCGAGGGCGGCGATACCCTTGTGCTTGGCCGGTTCCTCGACTTCGTCGAGGAGCTTTTCCACGAGGTCCAGACCCTGGGCCGGCCCCGAACTCTGGCCGAGTGGTCCCGGGTGCTGCGGGATATTCTCGACCGCTTCTTCGAGGCGGACGAGGAGGGTGACCGGGAGCTCCAGGTGATTCGCCGCAAGATCAAGGAGCTTGCCGACCTCCAGGGGAGTACCGGGCTCACCGGGCCCGTTGAACTCAAGGTCATTCGGTATCACCTCGGCCACCACCTCGAGCGGGAGGGCTTCGGCTTCGGGTTCATGACAGGAGCGGTGACCTTCTGCGCCCTGCTTCCCATGCGGAGCATTCCCTTCAAGGTGATCTGGCTCCTGGGCATGAACAACGACGCTTACCCCCGGCAATCCCCACCCCTCGGCTTCGACCTCATGGCACGGCATCCGAGGCGGGGCGACCGCTCTCGCCGGGACGACGACCGCTACCTCTTTCTCGAGGCGCTCCTCTCCGCCCGGGATCACTTCGCCATCAGCTATGTGGGCCAGAGCATCCAGGACAACAGCCTCCTCCCGCCGTCGGTGGTGGTGAGCGAGTTTCAGGACACCATAGAACAGGGGTTCGAGCTCCCCGGGGGCGACATCCTGGAGCATGTGTTGACCCGTCACCGCCTCCAGGGGTTCAGCCCGGAGTACTTTAAAGGAGATCAGAGGCTCTTCAGCTATTCCGACGAGTACTTCGAAACGGCCAAACGTCTCGTAGCTCCACGACGGGCGCCGCTTCCCTTCATCCCCGCCGGGCTCTCGGAACCGCCGGCCGAGTGGCGGACCGTTGACCTGAACGACCTCGTCAGGTTTTTCGCCAACCCGGCGAGATTTCTCCTCACGCGCCGACTGGGGATACGTTTGGACGAGGGAGAAGAGGTCCTCCCCGAGTCGGAGCCCTTCACCCTGACCGGTCTGGAGAGGTACCTCCTGGAGGAACAGCTGGTGGCAAAAGGACTGGCCGGTCAGGATCTGAAACCCTACCTCGCTGTGGCGCGAGCGGCCGGGCGGCTTCCCCACGGGATGGTGGGTGACTGTACCTACGAGGAACTGAGGATCGGAGTCGAGCGCTTCGTGGCGCGGACCCGCCCATACTTCGAGGGCGCCCAACCTGAACCCCTGCCCCTGGATCTCACCCTCGGGGATTTCAAGGTAACGGGACGGATCAGCGGCCGCTACGGGGAGCGACTGGTGCAGCAGCGCTATGCCCGGGTGAGGCCGCAGGATCACCTCCGCGCCTGGATCACCCACCTCGCCCTGGGCCTCGCCGACTCGCCCCGGAGCAGCATGCTGGTGGGCCTCCGCGCCGAGGGCGAGGCAACGTGGGTCGCCTGGGAATGCAGCCCGGTGGAGAACGGCATCGAGCTCCTGGTCGGGCTCCTCGAGCGCTACCGGGAAGGGCTACAAAAACCACTCCCCTTCTTCCCTCGCTCTTCCTGGGCCTACGCTCGGCTCGTGCTGGAGAGGGGGAGCCCCGAAGGGGAGGCACTCCGGAAGGGCCAGGAAACCTGGGCTGGAGACGACTACCGCCGGGGTGAGCGCGAAGATCCTTACTACCATCTCTGCTTCCGCGACACTGACCCCCTCGACGACGAATTCCGGCGCCTGGCCATAGACCTCTTCGAGCCTCTTCTCGCCCACCAGAAGGAGGTGGGTTGATGACCGAGCCTCGTCCCCTCGATCTCCTGAATGTTCCCCTCACCGGAACCCACCTCATCGAGGCCAGCGCCGGCACCGGGAAGACCTACGCCATCACCGGCTTGTTTCTGCGACTCCTTATCGAAGGGAACCTCGGGGCGCCGGAGATGCTTGTCGTCACCTTCACCGAGGCGGCGACTGCGGAGCTCAAGGACCGCATTCGCGCCAGGCTGAGGCAGGCCGCTCGGGCCTTTGCCGAGGGGGGAAGTGAGGATCTCTTCCTGAATGAGCTGGTGCGGCGGCAGGACGATCGGGAACGAGGCGCCGCCGCCATCGGGGAGGCGCTCCGCGCCTTTGATCTTGCCGCCATCTCCACCATCCACGGCTTCTGTCTCCGCATGCTCCGGGAGAACGCCTTCGAGAGCGGGAGCCTCTTCGACAGCGAGTTGCTGCCGGACCAGGGGAGCCTGACCAGAGAGGTGGTCGAGGATTTCTGGCGGACCCGTGTTGCCGGGGCCTCGGCCCCCTTCGTCTCCTACCTCCTCCGCCACGGGACCACCCCCAATAAGCTCCTCTCCCTCCTGGGAACCAGGGTAACCCAGCCGCACCTGACCATCCTTCCCGACCGGGAGATCCCCGACTCCGCCCGGGAGGAGTCGGAGTACCTCGACTGCTTCAGGGAGGTACGCGACGCCTGGCCTGAGGCGCGAGCCGAGGTGGAGCGGATCCTTAGCGCCTGCGAGGGCCTTAACCGGACCAGGTATAGAAAGGGGGCGATTCCCCTCTGGCTCTCGCGGATGGATGAACACATGGAGCGAGGGGACCCGGACGGGAGCCTCTTTGCCGAGTTCAGGAAGTTCACCACCAGGGAGCTGGAGGGCTCGATGAAACGGGGTTTTGCCCCTCCGGCCCACTCCTTCTTTGCCCTCTGCCAGCGGCTGGGGGACGCCCAAATGGCGCTCGAAGAGCTCTTCCGGAGGCGTCTTGTCGGCCTGAAGGCTGAGCTCTTCCGCCACGTCCGCCGCGAGCTCACGAGGCGCAAGGAGGAGCGGAACGTCATGAGCTTCGACGATCTCCTGGTCCGGCTCCACCAGGCCCTCGAGGCCCGGGGCGGTGCGGCTCTCGCCAGGGCGATCAGGGGCAGGCTCAAGGCGGCCCTCATCGACGAGTTTCAGGACACCGATCCCGTCCAGTACGCCATCTTCAAGAAGGTCTTCGGGACCGGAGAAGGCCCCCTTTTCCTCATCGGCGACCCGAAGCAGGCCATCTACGGGTTTCGCGGCGCCGACCTCTTCGCCTACCTCGCGGCCTCCTCCGAGGTCGAGTCCCGGCACACCTTGGGCGAGAACTGGCGCTCCGAGCCGGGGCTGATTACGGCGGTGAACGCTGTGTTCGACGGGCGGGAGCGCCCGTTTCTGTTCGAGGAGATTTCCTTTCATCCGGCGGCACCGGCACCGGCCAAGGGGCCGGACCCTCTCCGGATCGAGGGCGAGCCGGGTTCTGCTCTCGACCTCTGGTTCCTGAAGGGGAGCCTGGGGCAGGGCTCCGACAAGCCCCTTAGCAAAGGCACGGCGCGGGAGATCCTCCCCCGGGCGGTGGCAGGGGAGATCTCGCGGCTGCTCCGCCTCGGCCGGAGCGGCAGGGCTTTTGTCGGCACAAGGCCCCTCGGCGAGGGGGACATGGCCGTTCTGGTCCGGCGGAACCTGGAGGCCCGCCTCATGCAGGAGGCCCTTGCCGAGCTCCACATCGCGAGCGTACTCTACAGCACCGGGGACCTCTTCGACAGTCATGAGGCCCTGGAGGTGGAGCGGCTGCTCCGGGGGATCGCCGAGCCCAACAACTCAGGGCTTCTCAGGGCGGGCCTCGCCACCGATCTCCTCGGGGTCAAGGGTGAGGAACTGGAACGGCTGCTTGCAGACGAGCCCGCCTGGGAGCGATGGATTGTCAGCTTCAGAGGGTTCCACGACCTCTGGAACGAGCAGGGGTTCATCGTCATGTTCCGGCGTCTCCTGGCCGGGAAGGAGGTGCTGCCGCGGCTCATGTCGCTCCCGGACGGCGAACGCCGCAACACGAACGTTCTCCACCTGGCGGAGGTGCTCCACCGGGCGGCAGTGGATCAAAAGCTCGGCATGGGAGGAGTGCTCAAGTGGCTCGCCCAGCAGCGAGACCCAACGACGCCGCGGCGCGAGGAGCACCAACTCCGGCTGGAGAGCGACGAAAGGGCGGTGAAGCTCGTCACCGTGCACAAGAGCAAGGGGTTGGAGTACCCGGTGGTCTTCTGCCCCTTTGCCTGGGACGGCTCCCGGATCAGGGAGCGTGGCGAGCCCTTGGCTTTCCACGGCACGGAGGCGGGGATCACCCTTGATATCGGCTCCGACGACAGGGAAACCCACCGGCTCATGGCTGAACGGGAGGTGCTGGCGGAAAACCTCCGCCTCCTCTACGTGGCTCTCACTCGAGCCCGGAACCGCTGCTACCTCATCTGGGGCCGCTTCCGGGAGGGAGAGACTTCGGCCCCCGCCTACCTCTTCCACGGGGGGAGACGGGCTCCGGGGGAGCATGATGTGGAGGGGCTGGCCGCCCGGCTCGGGGAGATGGGCGACGAGGCAATGCTCTCCGACCTCAGAGTGCTGCAGCAAGCCGGCACCGGGGCCATAGAACTGACCGAGGTGGCCGAGGTTTCTCCTGAGGAGGCGCCGCCTCTTCCCGTTGAGCCTGTGAAACTCGCTCCCAGGACATGGACCGTCCAGGTGGAACGGCAGTGGCGGGTTGCGAGCTTCTCCGCCCTGGTCTCCGCCCAGCCCCACCGCGCCGAGCTTGCCGACCGCGATCAGGGAACGATGCCGGAACGTTCAGATGGAGTGGACTCTCTCCAGCCGGAGGCGGAAAAGAAGATCCTCGATCGGTTTGCCTTTCCCGGTGGCGCGAGAGCCGGGACTCTTCTCCACGATATTCTTGAGCACCTCGATTTCTCGGCCAGGGAGGGGCCCGCCCTGGGAGAGCTCGTCGCCGAGAAGCTCGAGGAGTACGCCTTCGAGCCTGTCTGGCGGGATTCCCTCTGCTCGATGCTCGCCGGGGTTCTCGCGTCGCCCCTTGTCGCGGGCTGTCCGGACCTGCGCCTCTCACGCATCGAGCGGCGGGA
>JAGFXI010000214.1 GCA_017861095.1 Deltaproteobacteria bacterium
TCGGGGTGGAGAGAATCTTCCCCCTCCACTCGCCGCGGATCGACAGGATCGAGGTGGTCACTCGCGGCCGCGTTCGTCGGTCACGCCTGTACTACCTGCGTAAGCTGCGCGGCAAGGCCGCCCGTATTCGCGAAAGGCGCACCAATTATTAGGCGGAATGACCGGTGAAACGTCGGCCTCGGACCCTGGCCACGCAAGGAGACCTCTTCCCGGGCGAGATGGACCCGTGGTTTTTTGAGCGGCAGGCTCGCGGCCGAGGTTTTTCCCGGATTGCCGGAGTGGATGAGGTCGGCCGTGGCCCGCTCGCCGGCCCTGTGGTGGCAGCGGCGGTGATTCTGCCCTGGGAGGCGGAGCTTCCGGATGTGGATGACTCCAAACTGCTGAGTGCCGGAGAGCGCGACACGTGTTTCCAGGACATCCTTCGCGTGGCGGTGGCGGTGGGAACCGCTGCGGTGAGCGCAGAGGAGATCGACCGCACCGACATCCTCTCGGCCAGCCTCGAGGCCATGCGCCAGGCCATCTGCCAGCTTGACCCGCCACCTGACTTTCTTCTCGTCGACGGTCCTTGGCCGGTACCTGCCCGAGTGCCCCAGCACCCCATCACCAAAGGCGACCGGTTGAGCATCTCGGTGGCAGCGGCATCCATCGTCGCCAAGGTACACCGCGACCGGCTCATGGTCTCCTACCACGCGCAGTTCCCCCGTTACAATTTCGCCGCCAACAAAGGGTACGGCACTCGCGAGCACCTCGAGGCCCTGGCCCGCTTTGGTTGCTGCCCGCTCCATCGGCTGACATTTCGCGGCGTCCTGAGCGAACCGGTTTCGACAGCCGATGGCAACGTGCACGGCCGCGCCCGGAACCGCGATGGAACAGAACGGTGAAGAGTATGCGCGGCGGCACCAACCAGGGAGGGGAGGGTACGAGGGATCACCGTGACCTCGGTGACGAGGGAGAGCTCCTCGCTGTCCGCCACCTGAAACGACTGGGGTACCGAATTCTCGTCCGTAACTATCGTTGCCCCCTCGGCGAGATTGACATCATCGCCCGGCATGGTGGCGTTCTGGTCTTCGTGGAGGTGAAGTCACGGGGCGCGGGGAATTCCGTTTCCCCGAAGCAGGCTCTCACTCCGGCCAAGCAGCACAAGCTCAGCCAGGTGGCATGGTACTACCTCCAGAAGCACAAGCTGACCGAGGCGAACTCCCGATTCGATGTGGTGGCCATCCGCGGCATGCCCGACGTCCCCGAGCTGGAGGTGATCGAAAACGCCTTCGAATCGACATACTGAAGGGCTCGGGGATCGGCGCTACTCGCAATTTTAGGCACTTTTTCAGCCGTCGAAGCCATGGGCCGCTATGGCGAAGTCGGCAGCTCACTTTAGGCACTTCCTATGTCCGCCGGCACCCTTTTCCTCGTGGCCACGCCCATCGGCAATCTGGAAGATATCACCGTGCGCGCCTTGCGCACCCTGCGCGAGGCGGATCTCATTGCCGCCGAGGACACGCGCCACACCCGGAAACTCCTCACCGCCCACGGGATCCACCGGCCTCTGGTAAGCTATCACGAGCACAATGCCAAGATCCGCGGTCCCAAATTGGTGCGGACTCTGCTTGCCGGAAAGTCCGTGGCGCTGGTTACCGACGCCGGCACTCCCTCCGTCGCCGATCCCGGGTTCGACCTGGTGCGTCTGGTCATCGCCGGGGGAATTCCGGTAACCGTGATCCCCGGTCCCTCCGCGGTCACCTCGGCTCTCATCGCTTCCGGCCTCCCCGTTTACCCCTTTCTCTTCTTAGGGTTTCCACCCAGCCAGCCCACAGCTCGGCGAGCCTTCTTCGCCCGATACGCCCGGGCCCGAGAGACCCTGGTGCTCTTCGAGTCGCCCCGGAGATTGGGCGCCTGCCTTCGGGACATCCGGGGAATCTGGGGAAATCGCCAAGCCGCGGTAGCCCGCGAACTGACCAAGCTCCACGAGGAGCTCTTCCACGGCACCCTCGACGAGGCGGTCGAGCGCTGGCCCGGGGCAACCCGCGGTGAGATCACCCTGGTAATTGCCGGCGTCCCTGAGGAGGAGCGCGACGCGGATGATTCCCTGCTGGAACAGGTGAGGCAGCGTCTCGAGTCCGACCCGCGCCCGTTAAAGGAGATCGCCGCCGAAATCGCCGAGCAGCGAGGCCTCGGGAAACGGCTGGTTTACCAACTCGCCCTCAAGATCAAGAGAGAGTTCGAGGGGGGATAGGCGCGGTCCGTGAGGTACACGGACAACGCCCCCCTGACCACGGACTCCTCGCGGTTCCACGAGGTTTCACGTATTGACTTGACTCGGAGGCCTGTGCTAAGAAGGCTCTGCTAGGACTCATGCTCACTTAACAAGCATGCCGGTGTGACTTACGGCCTAGCGGGACGCGTTTATGAGTGGCCAGGTGGTACTCCCTCTGGAGTTCGTCGTTGAACCGGTTGAGCTCGTTCGTTCCGGACACACTTACAGCAATGGACCGTCGCACGCAGGTGGTTCGAAGATCCTTCACCATATCAAATAAGCTCGGCCTCCATGCACGCGCCGCTGCCAAGCTTGTCCAGGTTACCAATCAGTTCCAGTCCCGGATCCGCCTCCTGAAAAACGGTCAGGAAGCTGATGCCAAGAGCATCCTGGGTATCCTGACCCTGTCCTGTCCCCAGGGAACCGAGATCGAGGTTCACGCCGAAGGGAACGATGCCGCCGAGGCCGTGAAGGCCATGGCCTTATTGATCGAGAACAAATTCGGTGAGGAATAGGGAGATGCCACCTGGAGGAGCCCGGATGGTCCTGAGCGGTGTCGGCGTCACTCCGGGTATTGCCATCGGCAAGGCTTATCATGTAGACCGGGGCAAGATCCCGGTGGCCGATTACTCTCTCCCCTCTCCCGCCGAGGTGGAGAAGGAGATCCAGCGCTTCCAGGCGGCGGTCGAAAGGGCGGAAGCGGACCTCGGCAAGATCAAGGCCAAGATCGCAGGCGAATTCTCCGAGCACGCCTATATCCTCGACACCCATCTCCTTATCCTCAGAGACCGCGTGCTCTTTGATGAGACTGTCCGGCTCATCAGGGAGCACCAGGTGAACGCCGAATGGGCGCTCAAACAGGCCCTGGAACAGGCCCAGCGCCTCTTTTCCAAGATCGACGACGAGTATATTCGGAGCCGGATCTCCGATGTGGACTATGTGGCGACCCGCGTGCTCCGGAACCTCACGGGAAAGACGCCTGAGAGCATTGCCGCCATCAAGGAGCGGGTCATCATCGTCGCCGAGGATCTCTCCCCCGCCGACACCATCCAGCTTCAGATCGAGATGACTCTTGCCTTCGTGACCAACATGGGCGGGAAGACCTCCCACACCGCCATCATCGCCCGCTCCCTGGACATCCCGGCGGTGGTCGGTTTGGAGCGGGTGACCGAGGAGGTGCGCTCGGGCGACCTGCTCGTCGTCGATGGCATGGCTGGCAAGGTGATCGTCGATCCCGACGATGAGCTGCTCAATTACTACTACGAGCGACAGTACCGGCTCGAGACTTACCGCAAAGAGGTCGCGCGATGCGCCAAGCTGCCGGCCGAGACCGAAGACGGCTACCACGTCAGGGTGGAGGCCAACATCGAGCTCCTGGAAGAGGTGGTGGCGGTGCTCGACAACGGCGCGGAGGGAATCGGGCTCTACCGGACCGAATACCTGTACCTGAATCGAGAAGCACCACCCGATGAAGAAACACTCTACTGGACTTACCGGGAGGTAGCCGAGATCGTGTACCCGGAAACGGTGACCATCCGCACCCTCGATCTCGGCCCCGACAAGTTCTCTTTCCACAGGCAGCGGACCCGTGAGAGCAACCCGGCGCTGGGGCTTCGGGCAATCCGCCTCTGTCTCCGGGAAGAGGAGCTCTTCCGCACTCAACTCCGCGCCATACTTCGGGCAAGCGGCGCAATGCGAAACGTGCGGATCATGTTTCCCATGATCTCCGGGGTGAGTGAACTGCGGGCCGCGAGGAAGATGCTCGATGAGGTGAGAGAAGCCCTTGTTCGTCAGGGAATCACCGTCGACGAGGAGGTCAAGATCGGAATCATGATCGAGATTCCCTCGGCCGTGACCATTGCCGACCAGCTTGCCCGCGAGGTTGACTTCTTCAGCGTCGGCACCAATGATCTGGTCCAGTACGCGCTCGCCATCGACCGGGTGAACGAGCACGTGGCGCACCTCTATGAGCCCCTTCACCCGGCAATTCTTCGAATGATCAAGCAGGTGGTGGAAGCCGGTCACCGGGCCGGTATTCCCACTTCGCTCTGCGGTGAGATGGCCGGCGAGGCTCTCTACATCCCGATCCTCCTTGGCCTCGAACTTGACTCCCTCAGCATGAACCCCCTCTCCATCCCCCGCGTCAAGAAGATAATTCGCTCAGCCAGCCTCGAGGAATGCAAGATCTACCTCCGCGAGGTGCTCGACCTCCCCACCGCGGGCGAAATCAACGAGTCTCTCCGTCAAATTGCCTGGCGGCGCTTCCGCGAGGACTTCGAGCTCTTCGGCCAGGAGCTCGGTGTCCTGCCGGCGTTGAGCGGCACC
>JAGFXI010000215.1 GCA_017861095.1 Deltaproteobacteria bacterium
CTGCTGGTTGATTGTTGTCGCGGTTCTTCTCCTCTCAGGACGAATCACCCTCGCCGGAGAGGCATCGAACCCGTTCCCGGTCGCCGTTCGAGCGGCAGTGCTCATGGACGCACAGTCGGGAGAACTCCTATACGCTCAGGATGCCAATGAACACATACCTCCGGCGAGTCTCACCAAGGTTCTCACCCTTTTTCTCACCTTTGACGCGATTCAACAAGGTCGGGCTGACCTGGATGATATCGTGCCCATAAGCAAGAAGGCTTGCCGCACCAGGGGTTCCAAGATGTTTCTGAAGGCGGGGGACCGGGTGCCTCTGGAAGAATTGATCAAAGGCATTGTGGTGGATTCAGGCAATGACGCCAGCGTGGCGGTGGCCGAGTATCTCGAGGGGAGTGAACGGCGGTTCGTTGCCAAGATGAATGAAAAGTTGCGGGCACTCGGTATTCAACACACCCGGATCGAGACGGTCCACGGCCTACCCGCCCGCAATCAGTACACCACTGCCGCCGACATGGCTTCCCTGGCAAGGGCCTACATCCAGGCGCACCCTGAGGCGCTCCGCTACCATCAACTGACCTCTCTCACCTACAGGAATGTCTCACAGGAAAATCATAACAAACTCCTCTTTCAGGACCCCTCTGTGGATGGCCTAAAGACCGGGTACACGCGCAAGTCGGGCTACAACCTGCTGGCCACAGCCAAGAGGGGCAACCAGCGTCTCATCGCGGTGGTCCTCAAAGCCAAGAGCAGAACGATTCGTGAGGAGGAGGCCCTGCGACTCCTCAACTTTGGCTTTGCACAGTCCGGACTGCCAGCCGGCACGCAACAACTGGATGTGCCCCTGAACCCCGAAGGCGGCGTTCTCGCACCAGTGGAAAACGCTGAGGAGTTCAGTCCGGAAGGCGTTTGACCACGAGAAGAAGGCTCCACCTTGACGTAGTTTTTCCGTCCTGAAACAGATCCCGTTTGTTCTCTCGCTCCCATCTTCCATCCCGCCGACTTGTGACTTGGCAATTCCAGTTTAGCGCTTTCGCCAAATTTGGCGATTTACCATTTACAGCGCTACCTTCATAAACTTCATAACATATTGGAATACCTGATATTTTTACAATATCAACCAGTTGGTATGCGTCGTGAAATGGCGTGTGCTTGGTTGTTGGAGCAACCGTTCATCCGGAGCGAACAGTCGAGGCGCGTGCGACTAGGAAACAAAGGCCGAACGAGGAATAGGGAGACTGTCCGCAGTACACGACCGACCGTTCCTCTCTCCCGGCTGCCCGAATGACCCCGAGAGTGGAAGACCCGAGGAGAGCGGTAAGAAAGGGAGCACGGCATGTCGACGAGATTTTTGGAACTGGCTCTACTGGTGACAATGTTGATCGCCTTTGTTCTGGCTCTTACTCATCTCGTATCCGGTTGAAACTCCACCCGCCGCAGTCGGGCTTGGGTTCCTCTCGAACCAGGGGGAGAGCAATGCGTTACAGGATTCTCGTTGTCGACGATGAGCAAACGATAAGGGAGCTACTTGCCGAACTCCTCTCACTTGAGGGTTACGAGATCGTGTTGGCTTCCAATGGCCGAGAGGCGATAGGGCTTGCGGCGCGGAAGACCCCTCACCTTGTGATTGTCGACGCGAGCATGCCTGATATGGACGGCCTAGAGACTACCTGGGAGCTCAGGTCGCAGCAAGAGACCTCCCGGACCCCTATCATCATGGTGACCGCCTTCGAGGAAACCCGGACGGAGGCATTGCACGCCGGTGTGGATGACTTCCTCACCAAGCCGTTCAACGTGGCCGATCTGATGGCCAGGGTGAAAGCACTGCTAAAGGTCCAACACGTGGAGAGCGAGGCGGAAAGAGCATCGGCCTAAAGTCGGGAACTGAGAAAAGCCCTCTCAGCCGTTGAATGATTGAATGAGCCCCGGCTTCGATTCTGGGAGCAGGCCGCCGGTAAGCGGGGTACCATCGCGGAGCGTAAGAATCCCGAGGAGTGCAGGCACCACCGGCTACAGCGCACGGAGTTTCCGATGAACTGCATCTGTATCAACTGTAAGACAACGTGGGATATAGACGAACCATCTTACCCGAGCGACAGCGTCTGCAATGAATGCGTGACAGGGCACATTCGTTATAAACAGCCTAATCGAGGGTATCACGACTGCTTCAGACGTGCGACAGTCCCATGTAATCACTGGGACTGTTCCTATTGGTGGGCTTGTTGTGGAGATTTACCGCGAGAAAGGCGATAGTTTGTGAAATAAACTGCAAAATGGTTAAGATCTCAAGCCCCATCTTATCACTCCTTTGGAGGAGGCCTTAATAAGTATCAACCTACTGCGACCGCGGATACGGCCGTCGGTCCAGGCGTCCTCGGGAGGTCCTTCGACAGGCTCCCCGCAACAAGCTCCCCGCGACGAGCTCGGGACCGGCGGGACAAGCGAACCTTGCCACTTACTGGAAGAGTACGCTTCAGGTTCGAGCCCCGCGGTACCGCGGGATGGTTGCCCGGGGGCACGACCATCTCCACGATCTCGCTAGACCGTCTCGTGCATAATGTGGGCTGGGCGTGCTGCTGACATAGTGGAGCGGTCCTCCGCCCTTTGACCGGTCTCAAAATTTCTCCCGAAGCTGCACCATATTGCTCGCCCCATAACACAAGAATTCCTGACGCCACACCACAGGTGGCACGGCCTTCAGGCACTTGGCTGACCGGGGTTCTTGCGGGGCCTCTCTATGCTGTGCCTCGCTTGAAAGATGCCTGACCTTCCTCGCGCTCCGGGCGACTTGCGAAGCTTTCCCAACGAGAGTATAGTCCCCAATCGGTGGTCAAATAATGATATCGGGCTTCTGAAACAGGAGAGGCTTATGATTTTCCGTCGTATTTTTGATCGTTTATCAAAGGATCTCGCGATTGATCTCGGTACGGCAAATACGCTGATCTACGTAGCAGGGAAGGGCATCGTTCTTGATGAACCTTCGGTAGTGGCGATTCGTAAGAATGGGGAGAATGACACCAAGTTAGTTGCCGTGGGAACCGAGGCCAAGGCGATGCTTGGGCGCACCCCTGAGAACATCCGCGTATTCCGCCCTCTGAAGGATGGAGTCATAGCGGACTTTGAAGCTGCGGGGGCTATGCTTCGTCACTTCATCAGGAAAGCTCTTGACCGCCGTGGCCTCGTTCGATCGCGCGTCCTCGTCTCAGTAGCCTCCGGAATAACCCCGGTAGAAAGACGGGCAGTCCGGGAGGCCGTCGAGGCCGCGGGTGCCCGCGAAACTTTCCTTATTCAGAGACCGGTTGCGGCCGCGATTGGCGCGGGTCTTCCTGTTACCAAACCCACCGGCAGTATGGTGGTAGACATAGGAGGCGGCACAACGGAGGTCGCGGTGCTTTCGCTGGCGGGAATCGTCTACAGCAGGTTTATCCGGGTGGCGGGCGACAAAATGGATGCGGCGATCGCACAGTATGTAAAGCGACGACACAATCTCTTGATCGGCGATCAGACGGCAGAATTCATCAAGATGTCCATCGGGAATGCCATCGCCAATGGAGGCGCCCCCGAGTTCCTGCCTACCAAGGGACTTGACCTGGCTTCGGGTCTCCCGAAGACAATCGAAATCGAGTCCCGGGAGATCAATGCCTGCATTAGCGAACTGCTGGTTAGCATGATCGAGACGGTGAAAGTTGCACTCGAGAACACGCCACCCGAACTCTCTGGCGATATCGTCGACCGGGGTATCGTACTTACCGGTGGAGGCGCGCTTCTCAAGGGTATAGACAAGCTAATCAGCGTCGAAACAGGCCTTCCCGTAACAACTGCCGAGGACCCGCTCACTACAGTGGTGAGAGGTTGTGGAATGGCATTTGAGTCTGTCGAGCTGTTTCAACAGGTTGTGATTTAAAGCCGAACACAGGACTCGGCAGAATAGCGAAGAGGTTCTTGCCGAAGCAGGAGAGCCACCTCCGTTGCCTTTCTCCCTGTACGCGCTTAGGTCTTGCGAACCGCCCTCAGGAACGCAGGTCAACCTTCAGGATCCGACGATCGGCAGTCCGCTCTGAGACGCCCCCGCGGAGGGTCTTCGGCTCCGCTTCCGGCGAGGGTCTCACGGGCAGTCCAGTACCAAAAGTGCTGAGGGACAACTGAAGGTACCCGTTGGTTATCCTCTGTTCGCAGCCTGTCATTGACGGCGCGTCTGTCGAGGAAGTGGGTCAAATAGAAAATGACCTTCCCGGGCAGAGTGATCCCGCCGACTTTTTTCTTTGACATAAGGTCTTCCTCTCTAGTACTTCAGGCCCATTACGGGTCGCGTGTATCTCCGTGGCCAAGTGGCTCGCTTCGCGAGATAGTATTCACCCTCAAATCCCGAGACGTTCACCTAACCGACCACAGCGCTGTCAACTAGACACGGCTCGTCTTGCGCCCTATCGAGGTATCTCAACGGTTCGATCTCATGGATCTCATAACCATCGAGAAAGCAGGATGGAGATGAAGAAATTAGGACGACGGTCTGTACTCTGGTCTCCGCTGTTGATTTTCCGTCTACAGAGGTGTGAGGCGCACGGCATCACGGGCTGGATCGGCATCACCGGCAACGATTGGTTCGCATTCCTTTCCCAAGAGCGGGGAATCGACGAGATGAATTTCTGGCGGTTTAGAGGGTGATCCCAAGGGAGAAATATGTCTCACTTCTTATAGGCGAATTTTCGCAAAATCTCATGGCGCCAGGTTCGGCCGGCGTCGTCCTCCACCCCTTTGGGTGAAAGGCCGTCCACCACTCCTAGGATGCCCCGGCCCTGATCCGTCTGGGCCAAGACCACCTGCACCGGGTTGGCGGTGGCGCAGAAGATACGGCAGACTTCGGGACAGAGTTTGACAGCGTTCAGCACATTGATGGGGAAGGCGTTCTTAAGCAGGATATTGAAGGTATGGCCCGCGGCCAGGCGGCGCTGGTTGTCCGTGGCCGCAGCCGTCAGTTCCGGGTCGTTGCCTTCCGTCCGGATGAGGCAGTCCCCGGAGGATTCCGAAAACGCCAGGCCGAACTTGATGCCCGGAGCCGACCCTACTAGAATTTCATAGAGGTCCTCCACGGTCTTAATAAAGTGGCTCTGTCCCAGGATGAGATTAGCGCCTGGCGGGATGTGCAGACTTTCGACCAGCAGTTCCATGACCGCCTCCTCATGAACGTGTTTCCTGACAATCTCTCATGCCTCAGTCATTATTACCCTCCACGCAGTTCGCGTGTCAACATTTTCATCAACCTGCATTATGCACGAACCACC
>JAGFXI010000216.1 GCA_017861095.1 Deltaproteobacteria bacterium
GCCTCCATGAGCCTTGAGGTCCTCATGGGTAGCAGGACCGAATTCGATCCGCGCATTCATCGGGTCCGCCCGCACCCGGGGCAGGCCGCCGCCGCCGACAACATGGCGAGGATCACCCGAAACAGCGAGATCATCTCCTCTCACAAAGACTGCTCCCGCATCCAGGACGCCTACACGCTCCGCTGCTCTCCCCAGGTACATGGCGCGAGCAAGGATGCCATCACCTATGCAAAGAGAGTCTTGGAGACTGAGATGAACTCCTCGACCAACAATCCCCTCATCTTTTCCGAGGCTGGCGAGTTTCTCCTCGGGGGGAACTTCCACGGGCAGCCTCTTGCCCTCGCCCTGGATTTCCTCGCCCTCGCCGTCGCTGAACTTGCCAACATCTCGGAACGGCGGATCGAGCGGTTGGTGAACCCCAATCTGAGCGGCCTTCCCGCCTTCCTTGTGAGCAGTGGCGGCCTCAATTCGGGGTTCATGATCGCCCAGTACACGGCCGCGGCGCTGGTCTCGGAAAACAAGGTACTCTCTCACCCGGCCTGTGTTGATTCCATACCAACATCGGCGAACAAGGAGGACCATGTCTCCATGGGGCCGATCGCGGCGAGAAAGTGCAGGGAGATCGTGTGGAACGCCGAACACGTGATCGCCATCGAACTCCTCTGCGCCGCTCAGGCCATGGATCTCTTCACCAACATGAGGCCGGGAGAGGGAACTTACGCCGCCTACCAGACCATCCGGGGCGTTGTCTCCCATATGGAACGGGATCGCGTGCTAGCGACGGACATCGCGAGGGTGGTGGAGCTCCTCCAAAGTGGCGAGATCCTCTTGAATGTGGAGCGCGTGGTCGGCCGACTGGCATGAGGCGGTATTCCGGGTCCGACAACCCGAAAAAGATTCTCCTCTCCCCCTTGGGAGGGGGAGAGGATGGAGGTGAGAGGGTGAAGTGTGGGGCCCATCCCCTCACCCCTATCCCCTCCCAGTGGAGAGAGGGAGCTAAGAAGGGCAGTTCTCGAACAGGCTGCGAGGCGGGATTTCGCGCGCGATGGGCTAAGTAAACACCATTGGGGCTAGGCGGCGCAGGCAGCACTATCCCGGCGAGACCGGGTAGTGCGATTACGGCGAGGCGCGGGCAACGGAGATCGCCTTCGCATCGGGGCGGGTCGCCTGTATCCCCTTGATGTTGGCAAGGAGTTGGTAGAAACCAGCGGCGGAAAGGTAGATCACCTTGGTTTGTGGGCCAAAGGAAATCTCATCATTCTCAGCCAGCGGGTGGATCTCGTAGGGGCTGATCTTCTGATCATTCACAAAAGTAGAGTTGCGAGAACCGACATCCGCAATATATGTAGTCTTCTCATCAGGAGGAGAATAGAGAAAGGCGTGAGATTTCGAGACGATCTTATTGTAGAGCACGATATCGTTGGAAGAAGACCTACCGATTGTAACGATATATTCTTCATTTTTCCTTTTCCTCTTGCCGATCTCTATCACTCTAGCTTCAAGAATATGCGTGTCATTTTCCCCACCTTCAAGGCAGATGTTTAGGTCTTCATTGGTGAATTGTCTTGTACTGAATTGAAATATTACGTCTTTGTCAAAGATCGTCTCGAAACGTTCGATCAAGAAGCCACGAGAAAATTTCTGTGTGAACTCATCGAACGATGCGGCCTCGACGGCAGGCATATAGTGCGCGAGTTTCTTGTACCGCACCTTTCCTGGAACTTCCAGATCTTCCCGACGTTTAAACTGTCGAAAACAGGTGCTGAATTCGACCGCGACCCCTTCCTGCTCCTCGTCCACCCGGACAATAAATCCGCGGCCCTCCATGCGGACGGTGGTACTCTCATCCGAAAACACTGAGGGGAGGAAGATGGCCACAGAGATCTCCTCGTTCACCCGGAACGACTGCCATTCCCTGACTTTGATGAAGGCGCCGCTCTGGCCGATATTCTCCGTGAGACCGCTTATTGGTTCGGTCGAGCCCGCCTTGGCGAGTTCGGCGACAAAGTAGCCCCTACATCTTGGGTGTTCGCGCTTACGAGATTGCTGCGAACTCCGACTTGCTTGCTGCTCCCCGGCGCCGTCATTGCCTCGGTTCACTCCCTCACCCCGGAGGGCTTCTCGGTTGAGAGGCAGAGGGGATTCAAACACCTTTCCTTGGGAATGGGAAACATCGGCGATGTTTCCCATGATCTGGAGAACCTCAGGATGCCTGTCGCCGAGGGCGCCCTTCTTGATGGTCAAAGCTCGGCTCAAGAGACCCTGGGCATGGGTGTACTTCTGTTTCGCGAGCTGAACCAGTACGAGCCGATGCAAGGATCGCGCAGAAGGAAGATATCCCGGCGGTGTCTTCTCTGAGTCGGAGCCGACGAGCCTTTGTTCGACCATGGCCGCCTCCACCTCCCGGGCCTGGGCATAGAAGATGAGGGCCAGCTTGTTCAGAGACTCGGCCACATTGACGTGATTTGCACCGAAGGTCTCTTCGGCGACCTTGAGCGCCTCCTCCGCCAGATTCACCGCTTCTGCGTACCAACCCTGCTGGTATAGGGCAACGATCCGCGCATCAAGATTCTGCCATCGATCGAGGGGATTCATAGGTTCTCCACGAGTAACGACGATGAGGCTCATCACGATCCGGGTGTGGTCGGATCGCGATCGTACGACGGTCTCACCGAAGCGGGACTCGCTGTGCAGGCTTTCACGGCCGCTCAGGGAGGGTTAATCTTGTAATATTCATTCTGTCGTGCGATTCGGTAGCGCTCCTCTTCAACCGCCGCTCCGTCGCAGACAAGCAGCAAGAACAGTGCCAAGGCAACAATCATCCCGCTGTCCCCCCTGGGCTTAGCCCGCATTATGCACGAACCACCGGCTGCGACCGCAGATACGGCCGTCCTTCCGCGACGGGATGGCGCCACGCCGAGGCGTGGTCGCGCCATTGATAGTGGAGAGCGAGATCGGACCTTTCGGCGGGGGGCGGCGGAAGCATACGGCGGGTGCGGAGACCCGCCCTACGGAATAGCTTTAGGCACTTTTTCAGCCGTCGTAACCATGGGCTACTATGGCGAAGTCGGCAGCTCACTTTACGCGTTTTAGGCACTTGGATAGGGTAGATGCTCCGAATGTGCTTTGCGCCGGAGACCATTTCTGCCGTCGGCGCCGCTCCGTCTTGCGCGGGCACAACCATCTCCACGATTTCGTTACGGCGTCTCGTGTACAATCCCCGGGCTAGGGCAAGGGCGGGGTGCCTCGAAATCAATCTGCGATCTCAGCATCCACCAGTAACGAGGGTAAAGAACCGCAAAGGACGACAAGGGTTACAGGGGAGAGGAGGAATGGCGTCCCGGCGGGCAAGAAACCAGCGATCACCTTTTAGGGCGCATATCTCGTTTTTACGCCTTTCTACGGGTGAAATACTTCTGAATGACCTGTCCGATCGTTGTTTTCTGATGCCGCGAATCTTTCGCGCCAGCAGCGCTTGTGATGATCTTGCGAATCTCCTCGCGCCGCTCCTCGGTGAGATGCATGAAGCGGAGCATGGTCCCCCAGTGCTTGCTCTCGAAAAGGTGTTTGCACTGAACGATCGAGCAATCGACCTGGATGAGTCTCCCCGTGTAGGGGTTGTGGATCTTGAGGGAGAACATGCCGCCCGCTGGGGGGCGTTTCTTGCTGAAGATGACGCATCCCTGGCTTGTGAGATTCGTTCCGCATGCCTCCACCGACTTTCCCCCCTGGTTGTAGTACACGGGGAATTTGACCCGCAAGCCCTGAGCGGTATGATCCTTGGCCCGAACCTCTTGAGGGCGGACGGCGAGGGAGGTGGTGGTCCCTGCCGCCCCGGCGTGGAGCTTCTGTTGGTAGTGCCCCGCGATGATGCCCTGCAGGAACTGACGGTCACCCTCAGAGATGGAGGAGAATTCGATTTCGGTGCCCAGGCGAACCACGCCTTTATCGACGTCTGCAATGCTTGTCCACACCGACTTGCCAATAGCGCTCAGGGTTTGACGGTTGGGTACCTTCACCAGCACCTGGAAGCTTCCCTCCATGGGGGGCGCTTGCAGACAGGAGATAAGCATTCCGCGAGAGGTAATGGCCTGCGCCTCTCCCTCGATATGCCCCTGTGCGGTCACCAGAGTGACCGGCCATCGCACGTCCACGCCGAGCGGTTGATGTGCTTGGGCTGATGGTAAGGTATTCATAATCATACCTCCGTGCGGAGCTCTCTGAGTTCCTCCCAATGGCCAGAGACTGGCCCCCAGAGCCAGAGTACGGCCTCATGGTCAGGGAAGGCACAGATACGTTGTCCTTCAGGTCAGCAAGGGCTGTGCCACACCCCAAAGAGAGGAGGTCGTCGCGACGATCCCTAGCAGGACACTCAGAAAGCTTGTCATACTCACAGAGGTGCGAACGCCGGCGGGACTAGCGTTCGCGCTGGAGCCGAGTTTTTCAGCGTCCTGCCAGGTGGGTTCTCCCAGCCAAAACAGTGATTCGCGGGTGCCTTG
>JAGFXI010000217.1 GCA_017861095.1 Deltaproteobacteria bacterium
CGCCCTCCCCGGCAAGCTGAGCGACATGGAGATTATCAAGCTCTCCAAACCCGTGGCCAACGGGATCAACACCGCCGGGAGTTGGGTCTTCTTCATTGTAGTCGGCATCTTCGCCTTCTGGGTGATCAGCAAGTTTCTCGGCAGCATCAAGTTGCTGCGAGGGGAGGAATAGACCCATGGCACAGAAATTGAACAAAGAGCTGATGCTCGGCATTGTCTTAGGCGTGTCCTTCCTAGTGGTGCTCGTCATCATGTTTTCCCCCTTATTCCGAGGCGAGAACGCCCTTGAGGCGGCAGACCGCCTCTTCAACTCCATCGCCAAGGGGTCCACGCACTACATCCCCGATGTCATGAAGCGCATGGAGGCCCACAAAGAGACCAAGTTCGAGGCAACGATCAAGCTGCCCGATGCGGACTTTGCCGCCAAGGCAAAGAAACTCCTTACCGACGCTGGCGCGGAGTGCACGGGTGAGGGCCTGGAGCTGAAGGTCTCCGGTTCCCTGGGGGTTCTGGTCCAATCGGCGCTCAAGGACTCCGACGCCATGTTCCAGAACAGGGGAGATGAGATCTCCGGGAAATACGGCTTTCCGGAACAGGAGGTGCTCTTCGTCTGGTGGAGGACCTTCGGCCTGTTGGAGAAGGACTTTAAGCGGCAGGGGCGGTTCAAGGAGGCGGCTGCCGTTTCAGAAGTGATGAAGAAGGGTGTGGAGGTAGGCTATAACTTCTACAAGATTGTGCCCGAAAAGGCCTCCTCCCGTTGGGCCATTCTGACCTTCTCCCTGGTCTTCTATGTCGTCTATACCCTCTGGTGGGGAATGGCGATCTACTGCATCTTTGAGGGATTGGGGCTCAAGATGACAGCGGGAGCCAAGAAAGAGGTGTAATCTTCGGCTTCGCTGCCGCCGCCGCAAGGCGTGGGGAGATTCATGGCGAAGGCGCCTCCCCCGGGCTGTCCCGTCGATGATCGGGGCGCCGGGGGAGGTTTTTCATCGGCCCCAATAACCCCACCGGAGAAAAGTTTCGTCCTGATTGCTCCACGATTGACAGAGAGAGCCCCTTCGCGTAAGGTAAGATTAAGGAACTATTGGAATTCTACGAGAGAATCCCATGGGGAAGATCATCGACTCTCTGAAGGAGTTCTGGTGCAAATGGCGCGGGGGGGCCCCGTGCGACACAGACGTGGAGGAACTGCGCACCCTGTTCCGCGCTCGCTACCACAACTTCAAGCTCCTTCTGAACGCGAATAACAAGGCCTTGGAGATCATGGCAGACCTGGAGGGAGCGGTCCGCTCCAGCCGCCCCATCGCGATGTCTTTCGTCAAGGCAAATTGCACCGCAGTGTCGGTAAATGTCTTCAAGATGGTAAAGAACCTGGATGAGCTCGCTCCTGGCAAGTACGAGGAACTCTACTCGCGATTCCGCGACATCGAAGGAGCTATAAACCAGCTCCTCAGCCAGAAGAGGCCCGTGGTAGGCGAGGAACTGGTTCTCTCCCTCCGCGACGTCCATGCAGACATGGCGGACCAGGTGGGCAGCAAGATGGGCAACCTGGGGGAGATCAGGAACCGCATTGGCCTGCCCGTGCCGCCAGGGTTCGTCGTCACCTCCCGTGGGTACCAGCATTTCCTGGAGGCCAGCGAGCTCCAGGCGGAGATCGAGCGACTGCTCCAGTCATCCAGCGCCGACGAGCTGGACGAGCTCTACGACCTCAGTGCGAAGATCCAGCAGTTGATCATCCGTTCTCCCGTCCCGGATGATCTCCAAGAGGCTATTACCGTTGCCTACCGGAAGATTGAGGAGGAAGTCAGACCCGGGGTGAGGGTGTCGGTCAGGAGCAGCGCCCTTGGAGAAGACAGTGCCGGTACCTCCTTTGCCGGGCAGTACCGCTCCGAGCTCAACGTGAGTGCGGAATTTCTTTTCGACATCTACAAAGAGATCGTGGCGAGCAAGTATGGCCTTACCGCCCTTACCTACCGCAGAAACCGGGGAATTCGCGACGAGGATATCGCCATGTGCGTCGGCTGCATGGCCATGCTCGACGCGGCGGCCGGTGGAGTCATGTACTCTCGGAACCCCATGGACGTCCGGGACGACGCGATCTTCATCAACGCCGTCTGGGGCCTGCCCAAGTCGGTCGTGGACGGAAGCGTTGATCCCGATCTTTTCGTCGTTTCGAGGAGCAGTCCTCCGACCATTCTGAAAAAGACCATCGCCACCAAGGAGCGCATGTTTATCTGTTATCCCGAGGAAGGGGTCTGTCGCCTGGAGACAACGGCGGACCAGGGCCAGGCGCCTTCCCTCTCGGACGAGCAGGCGATCAGCCTGGCCCTGATGGCAACGAGGCTCGAGGACTACTACGGCTCCCCCCAGGATATCGAGTGGGCGATCACCGCGGATGGCACTATCTATATTCTCCAGGCCCGGCCACTCCAGCAAATCGAGAGGGATAAGGCGTCGCTCCCGGAACGGAATGACCGGGCCAGGGACCGCGAGCCGGCCCTCCTGGACGGTGGGGTTACCGCGAGCCCGGGGGTCGCGAGCGGGGAGGTCTATATCGTCAGAAAGAGCATGGATGCCCTCCGCTTCCCCGAGGGAGCGGTGCTGGTTGCGACGCAGGCCCTCCCCGGGTGGGCCGCTCTGCTCCATCGGGCCGCTGCGGTTGTCACCGAGCATGGAAGTATTACCGGTCACCTGGCGAACGTCGCCCGGGAATTCGGCGTTCCGGGGCTCTTCGGCCTCGCCGGCGCGACCTCCTCCCTGAAGCCAGGAGATGTCGTCACGGTCGATGCTGACGGCCGAAGGATCTATGCCGGCCGGATCGAATTCCTCCTTGAGCAGTCGAAGACCCCCAAGGAGCCTCGCCGTGAAAGCCCCGTCCACAACGTCCTCAGAGAGGTGTCCCAGCACATCGTCCCCCTAAGTCTTCTCGATCCCGACGGCCAAGACTTCAAGCCGAAGAAATGCCGGACCCTCCACGATATCACCCGGTTCATTCACGAGAAGTCGGTCCATGAGATGTTCAACTTCGGCAAGGAGCACCACTTCTCAGAGCGCTCGAGCAAGCAACTTGTCTGCGAAGTCCCCATGCAATGGTGGATCATCAACCTCGATGACGGCTTCCGCGAGGACGTGGACGGGAAGCACGTGGCACTGTCGAACATTATCTGCGTCCCCATGCTGGCCCTCTGGGAAGGGATCGTCGCCATTCCGTGGCAAGGGCCCCCTCCTGTTGATACCAAAGGTCTCATGTCCGTGCTCCTCGAGGCCACGACCAATCCCTCACTCGACCCGACCCTACGCTCCAAGTACGCCAACCGTAACTACTTCATGATCTCCAGAAACTTCTGCAGCCTTACCTCCCGCTTTGGCTTCCACTTCTCCACCGTGGAGACCCTCGTCGGGGAGCGGGACATGGAAAACTACATCAGTTTCCAGTTCAAGGGGGGCGCCGCCGATTTTCAGCGGCGGTTGAGACGGGCTCACTTCGTGGGCGACATCCTGTCGGACTATGATTTCCGCGTCGAGGTGCGAGAAGATGCTGTCTTTGCCCGCCTGGAAGGGAGGGACCAAGAGTTCATGAAGGCGCGACTCCGGGTTCTCGGCTATCTCAGCATGCACACTCGCCAGCTGGATATGATCATGTCGAATGATGCTGCGGCCCGAAATCATCGAGAGAAGATCCGGAGGGATCTCCATTCCGTCGTTCCTGGCGGAAGGAGTGAAGAACAAGGGAGCGATACCGTAGCTCTTCCCCACTAGCCAGAAAAGTATCGTTCCACTGGAGCGAGCTTGCTCCGCCTCTTTCCTTTGTTGTGCGGAACAAGTTCGGTTATACTCAGGCGCGATTCGAAGTATTCTGGCGTTTTCGGTGTTGCATCAGGTGTACTCTTCTCTTCGAAAAGCCGGGATCAGGAAGGGTGACGGAGGGCTCGACGCCCGCGGCAGCTTTGCTCCGATCGTGGCAACCTGTGAGTCGCGAACAACGAGCCGCATCCCGTGAAGGGATCTGCGAGTGCCTCTATCATGACGAGAGGGTTGATCGGTCACCTAGCCGCACGGCCTCTCGCCGTGACAAGAGCAGATGCCGTTCGAGGTAAGATGAAGTTTCGAAGCTCCTTCGGCTTTCAATTGACCTGCCTCGTCCTCATTATAGTTTTGCCTGCCACGCTCGTAACAGCCTACGATTTCGCCACCTCTCTTTCCTACAGGCGGGAGAGCAGCTATGCCTATCTTCAGTCCGTTGCCGATCAATGCGCCCACGATCTCGATGGACTGCTTCGGTCGACCGCTGCCTTTCTCAGCGATGTGTCCGATCTGGTCGAGACCTTTGATGAGCGTCGTGGGGCACTCCAACCTTTCCTTGCTCGGATCCTCCAGAACCATCCCGAGTATGCCAATATACGCATTCTCGACCGCGAGGGCGTCCTCCTCGCGAGTGCAATACCCGCGCAACATCCGGTCTCCTATGACGACCGCGTTGAAGTCCGCCAGGCTCGGTCCGCCCCCTTGGTCATGCGGCGTGCGATCGGGGGGCCTTCGTTCATGTCTTCTCTAA
>JAGFXI010000468.1 GCA_017861095.1 Deltaproteobacteria bacterium
GGAAGCCGCTCCCACACAAAACCGGCCAGCATCGGAGACAGTCTTTATTCGAGCAGGGCACGGCTCATGGAGTCGTCCGACCGCCTGCGTGGTTTCGCGGCGCGTACGCGCACAGGGGTTCGGCCTCCAGGTAGTCACCGGTCGCCTCGAAGGCCCTCGCCCGACATCCGCCGCACACCTTTCGGTACTCGCAGACGCCGCACTTGCCCCGATAGCAGTCCACGTTCCGAAGCTTCTGGAGTAAGGATGAACTCCGGTAGATCTCCCCGAGGCGGGTCTGGCGGACGTTCCCGCAGTCCAGCTCGAGGTAGCCGCAAGGCTGCACCTGCCCCACATGGGAGACAAAGAGGAAGGAGCTGCCGCCGAGGCAGCCGCGGCTCACGGCGTCAAGCCCGTGGGCTTTCACCGTGATGGTCTCGCCGTCCGCCTTGGCCCGCTCCCTCATGATGCGCTGATAGTGGGGTGCACAGGTGGCCTTGAGCTGGAGCGGCACCCTGCGGCGCTGATCGTAGAACCAGTGGAGGGTTCGCTCATAGTCGGCGGCGTCGATCTCCTGCTCCCGGAAATCCTTGGCCCGGCCGGTGGGAACGAGGAGGAAGATGTGATGCGCCACCGCCCCAAGCTCAACCGCCAGGTTCTGAATGGCGGGAAGCTCCTCCAGATTCACCCGGGAGATGGTGGTATTGATTTGGAACTCGAGCCCCGCCTCCTTGAGGAACGCCATGCCCCGGAGCGCCCCGGCAAAGGCGCCTTCCATCTGACGGAACCGATCGTGAGTCTCGGCGGTGGCACCGTCGATACTGATGCTCACCCGCTGGATACCCGAGTCTCGAAGGCGCCGGCTTGTCTCGCCGTCCAAGAGCGTGCCGTTGGTGGCAAGGACCACGCGGAGCCCCTTCGCGGTGCCATAGGCGGCGATCTCAAAAATGTCCGGACGGAGAAGAGGCTCGCCGCCGGTGAGAATGATGATAGGACTGGCGAAGGAGACCACCTCGTCGAGAAGGCCCAGACAATCTTGAGTGCTGAATTCGTTGGCATAGGGCTTGTCGATAGCCGCGGCGCGACAGTGGACGCAGCTCAGATTGCACGTCCGGGTCACCTCCCAGGCGAGGAGCCTCAACTGCGGGTCGCCGTCTCCGCTTCTGCCATGATGTCCGTGGGGATGGGGGTGCATCCGCGTCCTTCCTTTCCGCCTCAGCTATCCACGGCCCGCGCCGCATCCTTGGCATAGTAGGTGATGATCATGTCGGCGCCGGCGCGCTTGATCGCTATCAGCACCTCCATCATGATCCGCGGCTCGTCCAGCCAACCCCGTTCCGCCGCAGCCTTAATCATGGCATATTCGCCGCTGACACTGTACGCGGCCAGCGGCAGATCGAACTCCAGCCGCGCCCGTGTAATCACGTCCAGGTAGGCGAGGGCAGGCTTTACCATGACGATATCCGCCCCTTCCTCGATGTCCAGTCGGATTTCTCGCAGGGCCTCGTCACTGTTGGCAGGATCCATCTGGTGGGAGCGGCGAACTTGGCCGCGTAGGCCATGATGGGAAGCTGGGAAAAGCCGTTCTCGTCCAGAGCGCCGCGGATGGCCGCCACCCGGCCGTCCATCATGTCCGAGGGCGCCACCACATCGGCGCCGGCTCTGGCATGGGAGAGAGCGGTGCGGGCCAGGAGCTCCAGGGTCGCGTCGTTCTCCACCTCGCCTCCGCGTAGCACACCGCAGTGGCCGTGGCTGGTGTATTCACACAGACATACATCGGTGATGACGAGGAGGTCGCTCACCCGGCTCTTCACCTCCTGGACCGCCCGCTGGACAATCCCGTCCTGGGCGTAGGCCCCGCTCCCGACCTCGTCCTTGGCCTCGGGGATGCCGAAGAGAAGGATCGCCGGGATCCCGAGGGCTTTTGCCTCGAGCGCCTCGTGTACCAGTTCATCAACCGAGAGTTGGAACACCCCCGGCATGGAAGGCACAGGATTTCGCACCGAGACTCCGGGTACCGCGAAAAGGGGATAGATGAGGTCGTCCTTCGCGAGCCTTGTCTCGCGTACGAGACGCCGCAGAGTCGCATTTCGCCTCAGCCGGCGTAAGCGATACTTGGGAAAGTACATGTGTTTCTCCGAGGCAAGAGGTTCCCGGGTGCATAGATTACATCGGTCGAGAAGTCAAGACAATCATTTCTCGTCCGGCCTGCACTGTGCACGAGATGCTGTGGCGAGATCTTAGAGATGGCGGGGCCACCGGGCAACCATCCCTTTGTACCGCGGGACTGGACCTGACGCGTGCCTCTCATTCATGACGCCAGGGGGGTCCGAGATCTGAGGAGGACCGGCTTCCGGCTGAGCAAGACGCGGCGGCACCGGAGGTAGGGGGGTCTGCGGCGCAAAGCGCATCCGGAGCCTCTACTTTCCCTCGCCGACGGAAAGGTCTCTCGGGCTTTTCCCGAAAACCCCGCCCGAAAGGCCTGGCCTCCCTCTTTACTATCAATGGCGCGACTATGCGCCTTTGCAGAGCAGACCATCCCTGCCTCGCGCCATCCGATCGCGGCTGGAAGCCGCTCCCACAGGGTCACCCCGCATACAGCCTGCAAGTCGGAGAGAAGGACAGCCATATCCGCCGTCAACGCAGGTAGTTTAGGCACAATGTGAGCTATGAGATTTCTTCGTCAGTGAGGTAG
>JAGFXI010000218.1 GCA_017861095.1 Deltaproteobacteria bacterium
CACTATCCCCGGGAGGGAACTCCCCAGGGGGGAGTGATATCGCCGCTTGTGAGCAACATCTACCTGCATGAGGTGCTGGACGTCTGGTTCGAGCGCGAGGTGCGTCCTCGGCTGGACGGAGAGGCGGTGTTGATCCGGTTTGCGGATGACTATGTGATTGTCTTTACTCATGAACGGGATGCGCGCCGGGTACAGGCTGTGCTGCCGAAGCGATTCGGTAAGTACGGGCTCGCCCTTCACGAGGAGAAGACCCGGCTGGTGGACTTTCGCCGTCCTCCCAAGAATGGAGGCAAGTCGGCTACCTTCGACTTCCTTGGGTTCACCCATTACTGGGGCATGTCTCAGAAGGGCAACCGGGTAGTACAGCGCAAGACCGCCAAGAAGAAGCTGAAGCTGGCTGTGCGCAGGGTGTACCAGTGGTGCAGGGTGAATCGCCACAGGCCCGTAAAGGAGCAGTGGGAGAGCCTGTGCCGGAAGATGCTGGGGCACTACGGCTTCTATGGGGTCACATTCAACGGCCGCAGTCTCAACCGCTTCGCCCAGCAGGTGAGGCGTGTCTGGTGGAAGTGGCTGAACCGGCGTTCGCGGGACAAGGATATGCCGTGGGATCGGTTCCGCCGCCTTCTTGGGCGTTATCCGTTGCCGAGTCCGAGAATCGTCCACAGGTTCGCGTAGCGAAGCCATACCCTGAGGAACCGTATGCGTTAATCGCGCTCGTACGGATCTGTGGGGGCTCTGGGAGGGTAACCTCCCAGTTCTACCCGGAAGCCGGGGAAGAGCCCTGGGGGAGCGGCTTCCAGCCGCGATTAGATCATTTGCGGCGGTGGATAAGGGGGATGAGGAAGGCGATTCCGCTCACAAAGAGGCAACCGACGGCGACCCATCCGGACCCGACGGGCAGGCTGCCGGTCAGACTTCCTTCCTCGAAGAGACCGGTCTCCTGGAGGATGCGACCTGACGGATCGATGAGGGCGGAGATGCCGGTATTGGCGCAGCGGACCATGGGTACCCTGAGCTCGACGGTGCGGAGGAGCGCCATGGAGAGATGTTGGTAAGGGGCGCTTGTTCGGCCGAACCAGGCATCGTTGGTGATGTTCACGAGGAGGTTGGCGCCGTGCTGGACGAGATCTCGGCTCAGCTCCGGAAAGATCGCTTCATAGCAGATGAGAATGCCTGGCCTCGCGGCGCCGAGGTTCATGACCGCCGGCCGATCGCCGGCGGCGAAGTCCCCCGTCGCCTCCACCAGGCGGTGGACAAAGAAGAGGACGCTCTGGAGGGGAACGTACTCGCCGAAGGGAACGAGGTGCCTCTTGTCGTAGTACCCCCCAAGCCGCCCCCGGTCGTCAAGGAGATAGGCCCGGTTGTAAAACCTGAGGCGGTCCCCCTGACGCCGGACGGCAGGGCTTCCGAAGAGGAGCGGGGTCTGGAGAGACTGGAGCTCCAGGATGAGGACCCGGCTGAGCTCCCCCTCGCCGAGGAAGTAGAAGGGAGTTGCTGTCTCCGGCCAGACGACGAGCTGGGGATGGTCGCGCTCCACCGCCTCCCTGGTGAGCCGCAGGTAGCGCTCCAGAGTAGCCTGCTGGAAGGCCGGCTCCCATTTGGTCTCTTGAGAGATGTTGCCCTGGATGAGGGAAACCTTTATGGAGGCAGAGGATGAGGTTTCGAGCGTGCCGAGGCGCCAGCGGCCGTAGCCGTACTGACCGAGGATGATGGCCGCGGCGAGAGCTACCGGGACGATGGAGGCGAGGATCTTTCTCCGCTCCATGAAAGTTGCGAGCCCCTGGAAGAGGAGGGCGTTCACTGCCACCAGGAGAAAGGATATCCCGGCGACGCCTGTCAGGTCGGCCAGCTGGATGAGGGAAAGGAAACGGTGCTGGCTGTATCCGAGGTTTTCCCAGGGGAACCCGCTGAAGAGCCAGCCCCGCGTATGCTCCAGGGCCACCCAAAGAAAGGGCGTCGCGAGAAGCCACGGAAGCCCTCGCGTTCGAAGCCAGCTCAGCCCCGCGCAGAAGAAGCCGGGGTAGAGGGCCAGGTATGCCACCAGCAGGAAACAGACGGCAACGCTCGCCACGAACGGCAGGTTGCCGTAATGGTTGACGACGAAGACGATCCAGTAGAGGAGGGTCAAGCCTTGGACGAGCCCAGCAAACCAGCCCAGCTTGAAGCATGTCGCGGGTTGCGCGGATTGGACGACAAAGAGAAGAGGAAGGAGGGCGGCCCAGGCCAGAGGGCCGACGCTGTATACAGGAAAAGAGAGAGTGAGAAGGAGTCCCGCAGCGCCGCTCAGGAGGATCGCCTTGCGGTCAGGGAGAGAGAGTCGCAGCATACCCGGAATTTCCTCACAGTTGGCCGTGCCCGGAGGTAGGGGGGTCTGCGGCGCAAAGCGCATGCGGAGCCTCTACCTTCTTCTGGTCAAAGAAAGGCCCCCCAGGCTTGCCGGCACAACCCCGCCCAAAGGCCTGGCCTCGCTCTCCACTATCAATGGCGCGACCACGCCTCGGCGTGCCACCTTTGCAAAGCAGATCTCCCTGACTCGCGCCATGGGATCGCAGCAGATGGTTCGTGCATAATCCGGGCTAGGCACTGGCGGGGGTTTCATGGGAGCCGGTCCGCGGGTCGTGGAGCCTCACCCGGACGGTGTGGATTTTCCGGGCGTCAGCCGACTCGACGGTCATCTCGAGGGGGGCGTATTCAATGGTCTCTCGGGGTTGGGGAACCCGGCCCAGGAGGTTGATGATGAACCCTCCGACCGACTCGAAATTCCCCTCCGGGATCTGTACTCCGAGACGCTCTGCCAGCTCCTCGATATCCAGGCGAGCATCCACCAGCAGATCACCGTCAGGGGTGGGAGTGATGCGACGTTCCTCCGCGTCGTGCTCATCGCGGATCTCGCCGACGATCTCCTCCAGGATGTCCTCGATGGTCACCAAGCCGGCGAAGCCGCCGTACTCGTCGATGACGATCGCCATGTGCGACTTTCGATCCCGAAGCTCCTTCAGGAGCTGACTGATTTTCTTGGTCTCGGGGACAAAATGGGGGGTACGGAGGAGACCCCTGAGATCCACCTGCTCCTGGCCCCAATAGGCGAGGAGATCTTTGACGTGGAGGATGCCGACGATATTGTCGCTGCTCTCGCTGTAGACTGGAATCCGGGAATGGCCTTTTTTGATAGCCGCATCGAGTAAGGTCCCGATCGCGGTATCGGAGCTGGCGGCAACGACCTCGGTTCGAGGCACCATGATCTCCCGGACGGTCGTGTCTCGGAAGGAGAGGATGCTCTGGATCATCTCTCCTTCGTCTTCGCTGATGATCCCTTCCTGCTCTCCGGCATCGATGAGATGCTGGATCTCCCGCTCGATGTCAGGATGTGAAAACTCTCTCCGACGCCTCATGCTCAACATGCCGGCGAGTTTATGCCAGAGACTGGTAGCGAACCCTTCTGCCAAAGATGTCCTCAATTCAATACCCTGCTCGGCAGAGCGAAAACCTCCGGGTTGCCCCGGTGGCAACGACCCCGGAATGATCCAATCTTAACTACCGGTTTTTCCTTTTGTCAAATCCGGGCCGCCGACCGGTAAGCGAGGATCTTGAAGACGAGCTTGGCGGCGAGGTAGTCCGGGGCGGGATTCCCGGGTTGCGGGCAGAGCTCCATGACATCCGCCCCAACGAGACGCCGCCGTTGACACACGAGGCGGACGAGGTCGAGGATCTCATACCAGTGGAGACCGCCTGGTTCAGGGGTGCCCACTGCCGGCATCTCGGCGGGATCGAAGACATCGAGGTCCACGGTGAGATACACCTCGGGGCCGAGGTGGGCGAGAACCTCCTCCTGCCAGTTGGGCCGCCGTCGGATTTCTCCGGCGTAAAACACGGGAAGGTTTCGCTCCCGGAGCCACCGATGCTCTTCCACACTCAGGGCGCGAATGCCCACTGAGACCAGGGAGCCATACTCGCTCGCAAGGCGCATGACGCAGGCGTTGGAGTAGGAAGTCCCCTGATACGTCTCCCGCAGATCGCAATGGGCATCCAGGTGGAGGATCGAGAGACGTTCGGCTTTCCCGGCTACCGCCTGGATTATCCCCAGGGAGAGCAGGTGTTCGCCTCCGAGCATGAGTGGAAAGAGACCCCTGGCGAGGATCTGCTCTCCCAAGGAGCGGACCCGCGCCACCATGGCAGTGGGCCCGCCCGCGTCCACCTCCACCTCGTCGAGGGTAGCGACCCCGAGCTCCTGCATCTCCCGGCCGGTTTCTTCGTCGAAGAGCTCGAGCTGCTGCGAAGCGCGCAGGATGGCGGCTGGACCCTGACGGGTGCCGGAGAGGTAGGTGGTCGTGGCATCGTACGGCACGGGAACGATTAGCACTCTCATGGTCTGCGGGTCCTTGACCGCGGCGGCCGCACCGCCGAAAGCCGCTGCACCCGTGGCGAGAGGGAGAGAGCATGGATGATGGGGGTTTTGCGCTATCATGGCGGGTGGAGGTCGGTTGCGGAGTGCCTGTTGCCCCCGCGTTGTCTATTCTTACTGACGCAAAGGTCTTGGTCCAAGTCGTTGAAACAACCGGACCGTTCTTCCTCCTGAGCGCCGACCGGATACAAGTCATCAGGGGGCGGAGAAACGGTGGCGACCCTATCCGCGTCTTCCGGCCTTTCCGGCCGATATAACCTGCCACGAGCTCAATCGACTCGAGACCAGCCCTCCATCTCGATAACCCATGGAAGAGGAAGATAGGGCGGCTTTCCCGACCCCGCCTCGACAGATGAAGGCTCGGTCGGGCAAGCCCCACCCGCCCCGTCGGGGGGTTCAGCAGGGCTCGGCGCGAACGCGGTCCTCCTGAACGATCCGGGCGGTGACACGGATGTTTTTCGGAAACTCCAGACCACGGTCGAGCACTTTGGTTTCGCTCTTCGCCACCGCGAACATCTTTTCCACGTAAGCTATGGCCCGGGCGGCATCGAAATTCTTACAGGAAAAAATGTCCAGGCTGAGATAGCCCTTGTCAGGGAAGGTGTGAATGCTGATGTGGCTCTCAGCAATCAGGACAAAGCCCGAAATCCCCCAATCCTCCGGCTTGTTGGCCCCGTCATAACGAAAGACGTAGGGGGGCATGATTTTGGTCATACCCATATGGGCGGGGTACTCACTCAAGAAATTGTAAATGAGCGACAGATCCTCGAGGCGGCTCCGGTCGCAACCGTAGCCGTCAACCATAAGGTGCATACCAAAACCGTACTCAGGCTTTCTCAATTT
>JAGFXI010000219.1 GCA_017861095.1 Deltaproteobacteria bacterium
CGCATCGGTCGCCACCAACCTGAGCTCGCGGCCTGAGGCGGCAAAGTGCTCTTCCCAGAGGAGGAGCAGGCTGTAGGGTTCCTCGCCGCAGGCACACCCGGCTGACCAGGCCCGGAAAGGCTCTCCGGGTTTGAGGCGAGCCAGGAGTGCCGGAAGCCACGTGCGAGCAAGGGAATCGAAAACGAACCGATTCCGCCAGAAGCGGGAAATCGTCACCGTGAGCTGATCGGTGAGAAACCGCTGTTCCTCCGGATGGGCGAGAAGATGGGACCGGTACTCGGCGAGAGAGGAAAACCCGAGTTCCTGGAGGCGGCCACCGATCCGGCGGCGAATAGTCGCGGAGCGAAAGCGCCGCCATCGCAGGCCCAAGGCAGGCAGCGTCGTTCGGAGAAACTCCCGGTACTCCAGGGGCGATCTTTCTTCTCCCATGGAATTAGTGTAGCATATCTTGCGCGGCCGTCCGTCCTTATGGCCTAAAGCAGGACGCATGACTGCACCTGAAAATCATCAGGTTGGGTACCCGGAAACGAGCGAGCATTCGCCATGATCGACTCTTATCAATTCGGCGCCATGAGCGTGAAGGGGAAAACGCACCGGAATGATCTCAAGATCATCGGCGACCAGGTCATCGGCGACTGGTGGCGGATTGAAGGGCACGCCCTCCACGAGGCGGATATTGCCGACATCCTGGCCGCTCCAGTGGAGATCCTCGTCGTGGGGACCGGTGATTCCGGCCGCATGGAGGTGACTCGCAGGGCCGTCCAGATTCTGGAGAGGCAAGGGATTCAACTGCTCGCCCTCCCCACCAGACAGGCGGTGGACGTCTTTAATACTCTCAGGGCTCAGGGAAAACGGGTCGCCGGTGCCTTCCACCTCACCTGCTGAGCGGCTTTTTCCCTTGTGTTTCCGCGCCCATTATGATAAGAATTCAGCGTCGTGGGCGAGGTTGGATGGCAAGCGTCTTGCCTTATCTTGGCAACTGAAGATTCGAGACTGCCTCCGACTATTTCACCCTGATGGACAGATCAGTTCAAACGAGGAAGGGTAAGACCGGGTTTCATGTCCCTTGCCTCCGACCTTCCACAATCCGGACCCAACGGGGCAACCCACTACACGCAGTGTCTGAGCAGCTTCTGCGTCCGGCGGAGTTGGCTGCACGACCCGTCTACGGTGAGGCAAGGGCGGCTCGCGGTTCGCAGGCAACAACTGATCGTGAACACAAGGAGGTCACATGAACGCGTTGTGGAGATGTGCAATCGCCATGCTGGTAGGTATTGTCCTTGTGGCTCCGACTGCGGCACCCGCTCAGGACACGATCAAGGTCGGGATCGTTCTGCCCCTGACCGGCGATCAGGCGAAGTTCGGCGAGATTGAGAAACAGTCTTTCGATCTGGCGCTCGATAAAGGGCAAGAAGCTCGAGTTCCTGGTGGAGGATGACACGGGCAGGCCCGAGGTGGGACGGTCGGTGGCAGAAAAGCTCATCACCAAGGACAAGGTGGTCATCCTGGGCGGAGGCTACTCCAGCTCGGTGACCGCGGCCGTGGCGGGTGTGGCCCAGCAGAACCGCCTGCCTTTCCTGATCAACACGGGCTCCGCCGACGACATCACGGAGAAGGGTTTTGATTACGTCTTTCGCCTGAATCCGGCCGCGAGCGAGTATTCAGCAGCAGTGGAGGATTTCCTGACCACGGTGGTCAAACCGAAGACTGTCGCCATCCTCTACGAGAACTCCAAGTTCGGCACCAGCAGCGCCAAGGCCTTTACGGAAAGCTGCGACAAACTGGGGATCAAGGTCGTTCTCAACGAAGGCTACGAGCACGGCGGCATCGATTACAAGCCCATCCTGATCAAGGTCAAGCAGGCGAACCCGGATGTGCTCTACATGGTCTCGTATCTCATGGACGCCGCCCTCTTGATGCGCCAGTCCCGGGAGCTCAAGCTCACCCCGAAGGTCTTCATCGGGGGCGCGGCCGGTTTCACTCTCCCCGAGTTCCCCCAGAACGCCGGCCAGGCCGCGGAGAACGTCATATCCGCCACCCTCTGGCATGAAACGCTCCCCCTGCCCGGCGCCATGGATTACTTCAAGAAGTTCGAGGCCAAATACAAGAAAGACACCGAATACCACGGCGCCGAGGCCTATGCGGCGGCGTACGTGATCGCCGACGTTCTCAAGCGCGCTAAGTCCTTTGGCCCCGAGGACATCAAACAGGCCCTGAAAGAGACGGACATGATGACGGTCTTCGGTCCGGTGAAGTTCGTCTCTTACGGTAAGAAGGCCAATCAGAACAAGCTGAGCCCCTACGTGGTCCAGTGGCAGAAGGGTAATCTTGAGCTCATCTGGCCCAAGGAGCTTGCTAAAACCAAGTATGTTTATCCGGTGAACTGGCTGAAGGTGTGGGGCTACGAATAGAGAAGATGGCGTGAGACGCCAGCGCGCCCTCGTCACGAGGGAGCAGGAGCCTTTCAACTGTCTCCTCCGGCGTGAGCCAATCGGAGGTCTGGCGGCGAGCATATCCCTGCGCGGGATATCTTCGCCGTCGCTCCGATGAGAGGAAGCTCGCCATGACGGTTTTCCTCCAAAGCCTGGCTTCTGGAATTCTGATAGGAGGCATCTACGCCCTTATCGGGATTGGCATGACCCTCATCATGGGCGTCATGGGAATCATCAACCTAGCCCATGGGCAGCTCATGATGGTTGGCATGTATATCACTTACGTGCTTTTTGCCTTCCTGAAGATCGACCCGTATATCTCGCTCCTGGTGAGTATGCCGGCCCTGTTCCTGGTAGGTGTGGTCATCCAGAGGTTTCTCCTCAACCCTCTCATGAAGATAGAGGCTATCCTTCCCGAGAACCAGGTGCTCATGACCGTTGGCATCGGCATGGTGCTGACCGAGATCGCCCGGTTCATCTTCAGCTCCGACTACAAGTCGACCACCACAGCGTTCAGCTCCCAGGTTTTCTTCCTTGGCACCATCTCCTTGAATGCCCCCATGGTGATCGCCTTTGTGATCGCGGTGGCTCTCACCCTTATTCTGTTCTGGTTTCTCCTCAAGACCGACCTCGGGCGATCCATCCGAGCCACCGCCCAGGACAAAGAGGCGGCCACGCTCATGGGCGTCAACTCCGGCAGGATCACGATTATAACCTACGCCCTCGGTGCGGCTCTGGTCGCTGCTGCCGGGACAGTGCTCTTGCCCATCTTCTACCTCTTCCCCGATATCGGCGGGCCCTTCACCCTTAAGGCCTTTGTCATCACCATCCTCGGCGGCCTCGGGAGTACCGTCGGCGCCATCTTCGGCGGTGTCACCCTGGGAATCGCCGAATCGCTGGGCGCCACCTACTTCGGTATGCAATACCGGGAGATGGTGGGGTTTGTCATCTTTCTCCTTGTCCTGATTTTCCTGCCCGGTGGCTTGAAGCGACTGACGAAAATATAGAGAACGGGGGATACCATGAAGCGAAGCCGGGTGATCATTGCTTTTATCGCTCTGGCCTTGGTGCTCTTCCCCCTGGTGGTGAAGTCCGACTACTACCAGCACCTGGTCATTCTTGCCCTCATGTGGGTGGTGATCGGCGGGTCCTGGAATCTGCTCGCCGGCTATACCGGCCAGGTCTCCTTCGGTCACGCGGTCTTCTTCGGCACCGGGGCCTACACCGCCGGAATTCTTGCCAATAAGCTGGGAATCTCGGCCTGGTGGGGCATGGCCTTCGGCGGCATCACCGCCGCTCTCGTCGGTCTCTTTATCGGCTGGGTCTGCTTTCGCCTCCGTGGCCCTTACTTCGCCCTGGCCACAATCGCTGCCGGCGAGATCTTCCGGCTCATCGCCACCACCTGGGAGAGCCTTACCGAAGGGATGGTGGGGATCATGATCCTCCAGACCTTCCGGAGCAAGTTGCCCTACTACTACCTGGCCCTGTTGTTGGCGGCAGCCTCAATGTTCGTCTTCGACCTGGTGATGAAGTCCAAGTGGGGCTTCTACTTCATCTCCATCCGCGAAGACCAGGATGCCGCAGAGTCCCTGGGGATCAATACCACGCTCTACAAGAACGTCTCGCTCCTCATAAGCTCGTTTTTCACCGGTATGGCCGGCGCCTTCTACATGAACTACATGGCCTTCATCGATCCCCATGTGGTCTTCTCTCTCCACTACATTTCCATCATGGCCATTCTCGTCGGCATCATCGGTGGGGTTGCCACCATCTGGGGACCGGCCTTGGGAGCCTTCATCATGATCGGGGTCCAGGAGACCTTCAGAAGTTCTATCTTCGGACTGGCGCCGAGGTGGGTCAGCCAGTCCCACGCCCTGGTCTTCGGGCTCCTGGTTATGTTTGTCATCCTCTACATGGCTAACGGCGTCGTCGGGGACTGGCCGAAGATAAAGAGGCTCTTCCTGAGACGCCCGTGAGTGCGGGGTGATCGCAGTGAGTTTCTTTGAGGTGCGAGAGATTAGCAAGCGGTTCGGCGGCCTCATGGCGGTGAACGGCGTGAGCTTTCAAGTGGAGCCGGGGGAGATCTTCGGGCTCATCGGCCCCAACGGTTCCGGTAAGACCACCATCTTCAACCTGATCAACCAGTATTACCCGCTGACCTCGGGCGACATCGTGTTCCACGGGAAGAGCATCAAGGGATTGAAGACCTATCAGATCTGCCATCTCGGGATCGGCCGGACCTTCCAGGTCGTGAAACCTCTCAAGCGCATGACGGTCCTGGAAAATGTGATGGCTTCTGCTTTCTCTAGGGTGAACACTTTCGGTGAGGCACGAAAGCTTGCCATGGAGACCTTGGCGTTCTGCAATCTCCTCCCCGAACAGGACAAGGCCGCCAAGAGCCTTCCCATCGCCGGCCGGAAGCGCCTGGAAATCACCCGGGCCATGGCAACCAAGCCCGAGCTCCTCCTCCTCGATGAAACCGCCGCGGGTCTCAACCCTGGCGAACTGGACGAGGCTATCGATTTAATCAAGAGAATTCGTGACCGGGGCGTCACCATCATCATCGTCGAGCACATTATGAAGGTCATCATGTCCATCTCCGACCGAATCCACGCCATCAACTACGGCCAGACCATTACGGAGGGCAAACCCGAGGATGTGGCCAATAACAAAGAGGTGATCGAGGCCTACCTGGGAGAATCCTATGCTTGAAGTCAAGAATATCGACGTCTCCTACGGTGACCTCCAGGTGCTCTGGGATGTCTCTTTCGAGGTGAATGAGGGCGAGATCGTGGCGCTGGTCGGCGCCAACGGCGCCGGGAAGTCGACGACGCTGAAGACCGTCTCGGGGCTGCTCCGGCCCAACAACGGCAGCGTCCGCTTCCTGGATCAGCGCCTTGATCAGATTCCCGCTCACAAAATCATCGAGCACGGTATCGCCCAGGTGCCGGAGGGCCGCCGTCTCTTCCCGGAGATGAGCGTGCGGGAGAACCTCATCATGGGTTCTCTCTCGCCGCAGGCCAAAGCCAAGCGGGGGGAGACCATGGAGTGGATCTTCGGCCTCTTCCCCCGGTTGCGTGAACGGGAGAAGCAGCTGGCCGGAACCCTTTCGGGCGGTGAACAGCAGATGTGCGCCGTTGGTAGGGGGCTCATGGCCTTGCCTCGCCTCATCATGTTCGACGAACCGTCTCTCGGTCTGGCACCGATTCTGGTCGCCGACATTTTTAGGATCATAGAGCGCATCCAACAGGAGGGTGTCACCGTTCTCATCGTCGAGCAGAACACCAAGCACACCCTCGAGATCTGCACTCGCGGCTACGT
>JAGFXI010000220.1 GCA_017861095.1 Deltaproteobacteria bacterium
GCCATCGTGGCGCTGCTCCCCCTGGTGGTGAAGGTCCCCTATTGGCTGGGAGTTCTCATCGTCTCCATGTACTTTGCCATCGTCTCCGCGGCCTGGAACCTCCTCGCCGGGTACACGGGCCAGTTCTCCCTCGCTCCGGCAACCTTCGCCATGATCGGGGCCTACAGCTCCGGGCTGCTCTATCACCACTTCCAGGTCTCCCCCTGGATCGGCATTCCGGTCGGAGTGGTGGCCGCCGCACTCATAGGGCTTCTTCTCGGTGTGGTGGTGCTGCGGCTGCGTGGGCCCTACCTCGCCCTCACCACCCTTTCCTTTGCCGAGATCACTCGTCTTGTCATCGGCAATAGCTATGATTTGACCCGTGGCGACCTGGGTTTGAGCGTCCCGGCCATCTTCGAGAGCCGCCTCGCCTACTACTACCTTTTCCTTGCCGTTCTGGTCGCCGTACAGCTTGGCCTCTACATCCTCGTCCGCTCCCGAGCCGGCCTCTATCTTCAGGCAATCCGCGATGACGACGTTGCCGCCGCCGGCCGGGGCGTGAACGTGGTCCGCTGGAAGACCGTATCCTTTTCGCTGAGCAGTGGCATCTGTGGGCTTGCGGGTGGGATCTACGTCCACTTCATCATGCTCGCCAGCCCTGAAATCGGGCTCGTCCTTCAGACCGGTCTGGTAATGAGCATGGTCGTCATCGGCGGCATGGGCACCTTGATCGGTCCGGTCCTCGGAGCCTTCCTGGTGGAGGTCGCCTCCGAGGCATTCCGTGACGTGGGTCTGAGTCACATGCTCGTCTTCTCTCTCATGGTCATTCTTATCGGCCGTTTCTTCCGCGATGGCCTTTGGGGCCTCTTCGATCGGCTGCGAGACCGGCGCCCCGCCGTAGGTCGAGCACCCGCCGCAGTGGGGAGAGGAGGCTCCTCGTGAGCTACCTCACCTTTGATGGAGTAAGTAAGCGCTTCGGCGGCCTCCAGGCGGTCGCCAACGTCTCCTTCCGGATGGCGCGAGGCGAGCTCCTCGCCCTGATCGGACCCAACGGCTCGGGCAAGACCACGCTCCTCAACATCCTGAGCGGCTACTACGCCCCCGACTCCGGAAGCATTTCCTTGGAAGATACGGCCATCCATGGGCTCAAGCCCGATCAGGTGGCCCACCGGGGATTTGCCCGCATGTTCCAGCTCACCCGGGTGTTTCGGCGGATGAGCGTCATGGACAACCTCCTCGTCGCCGGCTACGCCGTAGGTCTCGATCACGCCGCCGCCGCTAAGAATGCGGCCCGGCTCACCGAAGAGCTCGGACTCTCCCACCTGAACGACGAGGACGCCGGCCGTCTCTCAGGCGGACAGCAGAAACTCCTCGAGTTCGGCGGCTGTTTCATGGGTGAGCCCACGGTGGTGCTCCTGGATGAGCCTTTCGCCGCCATCCATCCCTCTATGAAGGAGATCCTGGCCCGGCGCATCAAGGAGCGACACGATGAGGGTCAGACCTTCATCATTGTCAGCCACGACATCCCGGCGGTCCTTGAGCTTTGCCCACGAGCCGTGGTCATGAACGCCGGCGAGGTGATCGCCGATGACGCGACTGAGCGGGTGCTGAACGACGAACGGGTCATCGAGGCCTATCTCGGAGGGACGGCAGGTTGAAACCCTTGCTCGAAATGGTGGCGGTCACGGCCGGATACCTCGAAGACATCGAAATTCTCCAGGATGTGTCACTCCAGGTCCGGAAGGGGACCATTGCCGGCCTCATCGGTCTGAACGGCGCAGGCAAGTCGACCCTCATCAAGACGATCTACGGGTTTGTCCGCCCGAAGAAGGGGAAGGTCCTTCTCGACGGCGAGGAGATCACCGGCCTTTCTCCTCACCATCTCATCGACCGGCAGGTCTGGTTCATTCCCCAGGAATCGAGCCTCTTCCCCTATCTCACCGTGGAGGACAACCTGCTCGTCCTCGCCCGCCGCCTGAAGGCGAACGGCAAGCCGCTCGGTCGGGCCGAGCGCAGTCATCGCCTTGAGCACGTGCTCGAGCGCTTCCCCGCCCTCAAGGCAAGGCGGCGCCAGCAGGCAGGGGATCTCAGCGGCGGCCAGCAGAAGATGCTCGAGTTCGGCAAGGCCCTCCTCGCCCAGCCCCGGCTCTGTCTCATCGATGAGCCCACGGTCGGCCTTGCCCCTCTCGTGGCCAAGGAGATCTATCGCTGGATAGAGACCTTTGCCGAGGCAGGAACGACGATCCTCCTCATCGACCACAACGTTCGTGAGGTGGTGCGTTTCGCAGACTATATTTATGTTCTCAGCCTCGGTCGAATCACCGCCCACGGGCCGCGGGAGGACTTCCAATCGGACCTCCACACCCAGGTGCGACAGTGGCTGGGGATTAATCTTTGAAAAGGAAGATCCTCATGCAAATTGCTCTTATCACCACGGGCGGGACCATCGCCATGGGGCAAGAGCCGGGGGAAGCGAGGGCCTCGTGGAGATTCCGGGCGGAGGACTTCGCCCATCTCCTGCCTCTTGACGCCGGGGACAGCCTCGTTGCCGTCGACTTCAGCCAGCTTCCCAGCTCCCACTTCGACTCCACGGACGCCAGCCGTCTCGCCACGAAAGCAGGCGAAGCCCGGGCGCGCCACGATGCAATCGTCATCACCCATGGCACTGATACCCTCGAGGAGACCGCATTCTACCTGGACATGATCCTCCCCCCCGGGAAGCCGGTCATTGTGACCGGCGCGATGGTGACCGCATCCCAGCCTGGTGCCGACGGTCTCGCGAACCTGAGGGACGCCGTCCTCGTAGCCAAGTCGCCCGCCACCCCTGGGAGGGGCGTTCTCGTCGTCTTCAATCGGGACATCATCAGCGCCGTGCACGCCATGAAGCAGGATTGTGAGCGGCTGAATGCCTTCGGCAGCGTCCAGACCGGGAAGATGGGCGCGGTGAACGGGAGCAGGGTCTTTTTCTACTACCAGCACAGAGACCACGTGAGGCTGGAAAATAGGACGAGCGGCAGGGTTGCACTCGTAAAGCTCCACTACGACGCGGAACCGGAGTTCCTCCAGTGCGCCTTCCGCCAGGCGGATATCGTGGTGATTGAGTGTCTCGGCAGCGGCCGCGTGCAGCCAAAGCTCCTTCCGGTGATCGACAGGAACCTGAACAAGGTGATCATCCTCACCACCCGGGTCCCCCGCGGGCACCTCTACGACGACTACTCATACGTGGGGAGCTTCCACGACCTTCTCGAGCGGGGGCTCATCGTTTCCCCCCTTGACTCGCTCAAGAGCTCCATCCTCGCCAAGCTTTGCTTCGGAAACGGGAAGAGCTATCGACAGACCAAGGAGATCTTTGAGGCCTTCTGGCTGTGAGGGCTAGCCCGGATACCCTACCGGCATGACCAAGAGCGGCTCATGAGCCGCCGGGATATGCAGCGTCTTCCCTAGATCCTCCCTCTCGAAGGCCCCCACGATCCCTGCCTTGAGAAAAAGGGCCTCCGCCTGCAAGAACACGTTCTGGCCCACGTGACCCGCCTCGATCTGGGTGTAGGTGACGCCCCGGGGGCCGTACTTGGCACTGCATCGACCGTATTCACCGGTGATGACGATCAAAAGCGGAGCGGGCGCCATCCACATCTGGCGGAGACAGGCAGCTGCAACCTGAGTCCGTACATCCCCCGACGTGACAGGGCGCAGCGAATGAGATTCGGGCCGGTAGTGGTACACGCCGGGAGCCATGGACTCGACCCCCCCTTCCCCGACCACGGCATAAATATCAATCGGGTAGGTGGCGCCGGCGGAAGGGGCGGTTTTCAACTGGCGGCCGGGTCTGACGGCGGTCACCCCGTTGGCGGCCCAGAGTATTTGGGACAACTGTTTCAACGTGAGCGCGCGCCCCTGAAAGGAGCGGTGGGTCCGGCGGGAGCTCAGCGCCTCCTCCACCGAGAGCGTGCCCTTGCGGGATGGGGGAGGGAGGGAAAGATCTTCGGCGTAGCCTGCGGAAGAAGCAAGGAGCATCAGGACAGCGAAGCCGGATACGAGACCTCTCAACCAGGCTTGCGGGTGCGCCGTCTTCTCCATGACACGATCTCCTTGTTATCCCCGGGAAAGGAGGATCACCGAGACGATGGCGAGACCCATTCCGGCCACCTGTCTGAGGGTGACGCTCTCCCTGAGGAAGACTACCGCGAGGAGGATGGTGACCACGGGATAGAGCGCCGTGAGTGTTGCCACCACGGAGACACTCCCCGCGGTCAAGGCATAGAGGAAGCAGAGAAAACCAACGGTTCCGAGAACGCCCGTCACCACCGCGGGAAGTACTCCCCTAACGTCGGTGTCGATGTTCTTCCCCACGGTCAGAAATAAAACACAGCCTGCCGCGAATACGCCGAGGACCTCATAGATGACCGCACTCTTCGGACTGATGTAGCGGACTGCGATCTTCGGCAGGAATGCCCACAAGCCGAAACAGACAAGGGCACCCAGTGAGTTGA
>JAGFXI010000033.1 GCA_017861095.1 Deltaproteobacteria bacterium
CATCTTCGGCCTCGTCTCGGTCCTTATCTCCCTGATCGTCTCGCCCGCCCTGTGCCAGCCGCGAGGTGAGCGCAAGGCTTTGGCCGCCGCCCCTCAACCAGACTGGCTTCCGCCCCGGTTCGCGGAGCGCTCCCAGGAGCGGGAGGAGATGGTGAGATCCCAGCTCCGCCGCTACAGCCCGGCTATTCAGAGTGAGGCCTTGCTGGAGGCCATGCGCCAGGTGCCCCGGCATCTCTTCGTCTCTCAGGATCTGCAGCGGGTGGCCTACGCCGATCGGCCCCTTCCCATCGGCTACGGTCAGACGATCTCGCAGCCTTACATCGTCGCCCTCATGACCGAGGCCCTCCAGCTCAGGGCCGGCGCCAAGGTCCTCGAGATCGGCACCGGCAGCGGCTACCAGGCGGCCGTCCTCTCAGAGCTCACGCCTCAAGTGTTCACCATGGAGATCATTCATTCCCTCGGCGACGAGGCACGGCAAAGGCTGCGGCGACTCGGGTACCCGACCGTCCAGGTCAGGGTCGGCGACGGCTACTTCGGCTGGCCGGAAGAGGCACCCTTCGATGGCATCATCGTCACCTGCGCCGCTGGCCACATTCCGCCGCCTCTCGTGGAACAGCTTCGACCGGGCGGCCGCATGGTCATCCCCCTCGGCGGGATTCACGAGGTGCAGCGACTCATGGTGGTGACCAAGAACGACCGGGGAGCGGTCCAGACCAAGGAACTCCTGCCCGTCCTCTTCGTCCCCATGACCGGCGCCGTCCAGAAAAGGCCATGAGGGTTCGGAAAAGGGGGACTAACAGGCTGTCCGACGACCCGTCTTTCCGGCGACTTTCACCGCGTCTCGGCGCCTCGCTGGGCAGGCCAGGGTGGGCTCTGAGGCAAAGTGCATCTGAGCAACCTCTTACTCGCAGTCATTCTGGGAAGCCGAGGTCAGCACGCTTTGCGACAGGCCCCGCCGACGAGCCAACGACGGCTGCAATGGCGCGAATCATGCACCTTTGCCGAGGAGCCCTCCCTGGCCTCAACGTCCAGTTGTCGGCCAGCCTGCTCAGGGGGCAGGTGCGATGTCCATGGTGAACGAGCCAGCGCCATCCATCCCCAGGCCCGCACCCCGTGACCTCGTCGCCGTCGCCGTCGTCTCCGCCGCCATCCTCGCCCTTGAAGTGGCGCTCATGCGAGCTCGCCCTTCTGGGTTTCGGGGCGAGCGGCACCTGGCTCGCCCTCCTTGGTCCTCGACGGCGGGCGGACCTCATCACCTGGAACCGATGGCTGACTCTCGGCCTGGCCCTGAGCATCACCCTCTTCTATCGGCTTGCCGACGCCCTGCCCATCGACATGCGCTATCTCCTTTATAGCCTCCAGCAACTGCTCTACCTCCTCACCTACCAGCTTCTCCTCTTCGTCCCCTTTCTCCTTGCCGGACTTCTCATCGGCACGACTCTCGTGCATTTTTCCGCCTCGGCACCGCTGGTCTATGGCGCCAATCTCATCGGGAGCGGCGTCGGGCCGATCATGGCCGTTCTCCTCATGTATCACCTGTCGCCTCCCCGGCTCATCCAGGGGGCCGCGCTCCTCACCTGGGCCGCCGGGTTTCTCTGGTCGCCTTTGCCGCCAGAGAGCTCCAGCCGAAGCCGGCAGAACATCCTCGCCCTTGCTTTCGGGCTCTTTCTCGTGGGGGATCTCCTGCTTCCACCGCCGCTTCACCTCGATCCCCAGAAGATGCTGGCTCAACTCCGGCACTGGGAGGCCCAGGGCGACGCCCGTCATCTGCTCACCCGCGAGGGTCCGCGGGGCAGACTGGACGTCTTCGCCTCCCCGTACCTCCACTACACCCTCTTCGCCGGCCTGACCGCCAGCGCCCCGCCCCCGCCCCAGGCACTTCTTCTCTTCGACGGCGACAGCGCCGGCCCCATTTTCTCTATCCAGAGCGCTGCCGAGGTCGCCATCCTCGACCATACCCCCATGTCGGTGGCCTATCGGCTCGCGCCCGATGCTCGGGTGCTTCTCCTCGGTGAGGCGAGCGGCGCCAACATCTGGCTGGCAAGAAGGTTCTCCGCCCGGGAGATCACCGCCGTTCAGGGTGATCCCCAGATCATAGCCCTCTTCCGCGGCCCCCTCGCATCCCTCTCCGGCCACGTCTTCACCGGGCCGGCTCTCCAGGTCTCCGCCACGACTCCCCGTCACTTCCTGGAGAGCTCGAAAGATCGATTCGACCTGATCCAAGTGGTGAGCGCCGAGGGCATGGCCGCCGGAGTGAGCGGCCTCCTCTCCCTGCACGAGGAGTACCTCCTCACGGTTGAGGGGATGGTGCGATGTCTGGACCGTCTCAGCCCCGGAGGACTCGTGAGCATCACCCGGGGGATCCAGTCTCCACCCCGGGACAACATCAAGATCTTGGCGACTCTTGCCGCCGCTCTGAAACAACGGGGCGTGGCACGGCCTGAGGCGCACCTCGCCCAAGTGCGGAACCATCTGGCCCTCTGTACCCTGGCTTCCAGCACCCCCCTCAGCGCCGAGCAGAGAGAGAAACTGATCCGGGTCAGCAACGAGCTTTGGCTGGACATCGACGCACTCCCGGGCTGGGATCCTTCCCGGAAGCCGCCCTTCAACGAGCTCATCGCCCCACCCGGGATCACCGGCTCGCTCTACCACTTCGCGGCAACCAAGATCTTCTCCGCTGACCGGGAACGGTTCTTCCAGGACTATGCCTACAACATCCGGCCGGCGACCGATGATCGCCCGTACTTTTTCGACTTCTTCCGCTGGCGCTCCCTGGCGAGCTTTATCGAGGCCCACGGCCCCCATTGGTTCCAGCGCCTGGAGCTCGGCTACGCGGTCCTGGTCATCTCCCTCGGCCAGATCGTGTTCGTGGCGCTGCCGGTGATCCTCGTGCCGCTCTTCGTCATGATGCGCCGTCCCGGCGCCGGCGAAGGCCGCGGCGGCGCTCCCCTCGCCTATTTTTTTCTCCTCGGGCTCGGCTATCTCTCTCTGGAGATGACCCTCATGCAGCGCTCCACCCTGCTCCTCGGCGATCCTCTTCTTGCCGCGGCCGGAGCATTGAGTGCCTTCCTCCTCTTCTCGGGGTGCGGCAGTCTCCTCGGCAGGCGCTGGTTCGGTTCCCCCATCCCCGCTCTCGCCGTTGCCGCCGGCGCCCTTGCCCTCCTCGTTCCTCTCGTTCTCCCCATGAGCGGTTGGCTCGTCGCCCCCGTGGCCTCCTTTTGCACCCTCGGTCGGTTCCTGGTGATCCTCATCCTTCTCGCCCCGATCGCCTTCTTCTTGGGATGGTTCTTCCCCGCCGGGATGCTGCTCCTGGAGCGGCGATCCCCTCACCTCATCCCCTGGGCGTGGGGGATCAACGGCTTCGCCTCGGTGGCGGCAGCCCCCCTCGCTGTCCTCCTCTCCATGTCCTTCGGGTTTCAGGCGGTTCTCTTCGGCGCGGTGGGATGTTACTTGCTCGCCTTGGCGCTGGCCTGGAAATTCGCCGTGAAATAGGCGCGGTGGCTGGGCAAACCGGGGGGATGCCGGAGGCAGGGGGTCCGTGAGGCAAAACGCAGCCGGAGTTCCGGTGGGCAATGCCCACCCTACACCTCCTCACTCGATACTATCAATCCCGCGATCACGCCCTGGCGTGACGCCTTTGCCGAATAGACCTCCCTGTCGTAGCGCACTCCGTCGCGGCGGGTGGTTTTCGTGGATAATGCGGGCTAATGCCTAGCCCGGAGCACGTCGACGGTCTGATTGGCGATCTCCTGCTCCTCGTTGGTGGGGACGACGAGAACCTTCACCCTGCTCTCGTCGCTGTGGATGGCGCCGAGCTTGCCGTTTCCGGCCGTATTCTTTGCGTGGTCCACGGTGATCCCCAGGCCCCGCGTCCGGTCTCCGAGGCCGTCACAGACAAGCTCACGGACAGGTGGAGAATTCTCCCCGATTCCGGCGGTGAAGACGATCACATCCAGACCGCCCATGGCGGCGGCGTAGGCGCCAATATACTTCTTGATCCGGTAGCAGAAGGTCCTGACCGCGATGTCGGCCTGCTGATTTCCCTTCGCCCGGGCTGCCATGATGTCGCGAAGGTCGCTGCTCCCTACGTCGGCAAGACCAAGCAGCCCGCTCTTCTTGTTGAGAAGGTCGTTCACCTCCTCCGGGCCCATATGCTTGTGGTCCATGAGGAAGAAGATGATCGCCGGATCGATATCTCCGCACCTGGTGCCCATGATCACACCCTCCAGGGGGGTGAACCCCATGCTGGTATCGACACTTCTTCCTCCGTCAACGGCGGTGATGCTGCAGCCATTCCCCAGGTGGCAGGTGACGATCTTGAGCTCTGCCAGCGGCACCTCGAGAAACCTGGCCGCCTCCGCCGACACGAACTTGTGGCTCGTGCCGTGGAAGCCGTACCTTCTGATCCGATGCTCTTTCACCATGCGATACGGAAGGCCGTACAGGTAGGCATGCCTGGGAATGGTGGCATGGAAGGCGGTATCGAACACCGCAACCTGGGGCACTCCCGGAAGGCTGGCCTCACAGGCCTCGATGCCCTTGAGGTTAAAGGGATTGTGAAGCGGAGCGAGTTCGAAACAGGTTTCGATGATCCTCTTCACCTCGTCGTCCACGATGACGGGCTGATTCACCTCCTCGCCACCGTGGACCACCCGGTGACCGACAGCGGCGATCTCCCCAAGGCTCTGGATGACCCCGTAGTCGCGGTGGGTGAGATGGGCGGTGATGATACCGACCGCCTCCGTGGTATCTCTAACCACCACTTCGCCACGGTGGCTGTGCCCTTTCCCGTTCCGGTAGTGGAGCTCCGTTCCCGTGAGACCGATCCTCTCGACCAGCCCGCTGGCCAGGGCCGCAGGCGCAGTCATGTCGAAGAGGGTGAACTTTACCGATGAGCTCCCCGTGTTGATGACCAGGATGTACATGGAACCTCCGTCAACCAGGTCAAGAGCGCAACCATGAAGCGCGCTCAGGTTTTTCAGGACCCTGTCAGTCCTCGTGACACGCCTCGTAAACGGTTCGCCCGCCCAACACGGTCCGGAGGACCCTGATCTCTCTGATCCGCTCGGGCGGCACCCGGAGAGGGTTTTCGGAGACTACCACAAAGTCCGCCGCCTTGCCCACCTCGATGGAGCCCTTAGCGTTCTCCTCGAAGCTGCAGTACGCCCCGTGCACCGTGTACGCCCGGAGCGCCTCTACAGGGGAGATCCTCTCTTCCGGGCCGAGCACCATACCCCCCCGGGTCCGCCGGTTCACGGCGCAGTGCATGGAGAAGAGCGGGTCGACTGGCGTTACCGGGAGATCGGAGTGGAGCGTGAAGATGAGTTCCTCCTGCACCGCGGCGCCAAGGGGATCGATACGGGCGGCCCGTTCCGGCCCGAGAAAAAGGGCGACGTGACGGTCGCCCCAGTAGTAGACGTGGTTCACGAAGAAGCTCGGGATCACACCGAGCCTCTTCATCCGCCTGATCTGATCCCGGGAGGCGAGCTGGCAGTGGATAATGAGATGGCGGGCATCATCCCGAGGATGGAGCCGTTGCGCCCGCTCCAGTGCCTGGAGGGTGGACTCGATGGCGCGGTCGCCGTTGGCATGGATCGCGACTTGGATGCCCCGACTGTGGTAGCGCTCCACGAGCTCATCGAGCGCATCCTGAGGATGGACGAGGTCTCCCCGTCGGCCCGGCGCATTCTGATACGGTTCCTCTAGGGCCGCGGTCAAGGCCTGGATGGAGCCGTCCTGGAAGAGCTTGACGCAACCCAGCCGGAGGCGTCCGGAGCCGAACCTGGTGTCCGTCCCACGGTCCTGGAGATCCCGGTAGAGCTCCTCCACCACGTTGAGGTAGATCCGGAGCTCGAGCCTCCCCTCCTCCTCGAGCTCGCCGTATGCCTGGAACACCTGGCGGCCTTCCCGAAAATAGCCGACGGCGGCATCGTGGCTGCTCGTGATTCCCGCCTGGTGATACACGCTCATTGTCCGCCCAAGAACACCTTTGAGCTCGGGGGTCGAGTAGGGCGGAATGTGTTCGAGGACGAGCTCCTGGGCCGCGTGCTCCTTCAAGAGTCCGGTCGGCACCCCCCGCTCATCCCGCTGGATCTCTCCGCCCGCAGGCTGGGGCGTCCCCGAGCCGATACCGGCGATCGCCAAGGCCAGGGAATTGGCATAGGCCAGGTGCCCGGAGACATGGGACACCAATACAGGATTTGCTGGGGCCGCATCGTCGAGATCGGCCCGATTCAGGTGACGCCGTTCCGCAATCAGGGTGTCATCGTACCCCCACCCTCTCACCCACCGGCCGACACCGAGAGTTCCCGCCATCGCCTTCACCCGCTCCTTGACCTCAACGACGGTCCGACAAGGAGGTGTCCTGCAATCCGCCTGGAGCAGAGTCAAGGCATAGAGAGACGGATGGCTGTGGGACTCGATGAACCCCGGGACCACCGTTCTCCCGCCGAGATCGACCACCCTGCTCTCCCGATCCGCCCACCCCTGGAGCTCTTGGTTGGAGCCGACCGCGGCGAACCGGTCGCCGCGCACGGCAAAGGCCTGGGCCGACGGCAGCGCGTCGTTCATGGTCACCACACAGGCGTTCACGAAGATCTGTTCAGTCGCCACCGTCTTCTCTCCGAAGGCGCGACCTCCTTCTGCTGCTAGCCCCAATGCTGTTCACTTAGGCCATCGCTCGGGAGAAATCCCCCCTCGCCCCCCTTTACGTAAAGGAAGGTCGGGGGGGATTCTTCGGGCCCTAAAGCATCTTCCGGCGTTAAATGAAACATACTGGGGCTAGGGAGCGGTCAGCATCAGCCCTCCAACCCCAGCCAGGATAAGCAGTGATCCCGCCAGTCGTCTCCGGCTCACTCTTTCCTTGAGAACAAAGAGACCGACGAGAGTGCTGAGGACGATGCCGATGTTTCGCCCTGCGGTCACGTAGGTGACGTTCCCGTAGCGCAGCGCAAAGACGATGAGAAGGTATGCGGCAGGGATACACACCCCAACCATCAGCACCCGGCCTCGGTTCGTCATCCACTCGCTCAGGAGCTCTCTACCGCGCCTCAGGCAGAGCCCGAACCAGAATGTCACCAACGCCGACATGAAGAATTGAACGAGAAAGAAGTATTCTAAAGGATTGGGCGCCGCCGCCATGGTCATTGCCCGCCGATCCACGAGGTGATATCCCGCGCTCATGCAACCGGTGGCGAAGGAAAGAAGGAGTCCCGAGCGGTTGAGTGCCTGTCGGTAAGGATCGCGGGAGGAGAGGCCCACGCTTGCGACGCCGGCTACGACGGCAAAGACTGCCGCCCCCTGAAGCGGCGACACCCAGTCCCCCAGGAGCCTGCCGCCAAGGGCCAGAGTCACCAGAGGCGCAACACCGCGGCTAAAGGGGTATACCACCGAGAGGTCGGCCCGCCCGTAGGCGCCGAAGAGCAGCACCATGTACAGTGCTTCAAAGAGACCGGAGAGCGCTGCCCAGCCCCATGCCACAGAAGAAAGAGGTCCCGGGTGGACGACGCGGCTCACGATGAAAACCGGCAGAAGCGCCAGGGTTGCCGTGAGTGTGGTGAGCGCGGCGAAGGATGGCTTGTCTTCCGATTGCTTGACCAGGGTGTTCCAGAGGACGTGAATAGAGGCTGAGAGCAGGACGAGGAGAAGGACGAAAAGCGTCACACATTACCCTCAGCGGTCTTCTGCAAGTAGAAGCGTCGGATGAAATCTTCTTGCGCCGCGAATGACCAGTGCAGGTCCCTGATGATCTTCACTGCACCCTCGCGGTCCCCCTCTTTGATACATTGAACAAAAGCCTCATGCTCGTCACAGTTCCTCAGCTCCCACTCCTTGATGTAGCCCCTCCGGGGAAAATCGTAAAGGCGTCGCTTGATCGGCATGACGATCCGGCGCAGCATTGCATTGCCGGATAGGTTCAGGAACACGTCATGAAAGCTTAGGTTCAGCTGGTAGTATCTGTCGAAGTCTCGGGCTCTGATTGCCCCCAGCATCTCCTTGTTCAGCCGCTCCAACTCGCCGATATGGCCCCGTTCAAACTTGTGGAAAGCCGACTGGACGGCTGACCCTTCAAGAGCTCCAGCTATTTCATAGGCTTGCCGTATATCGTCGAGAGTAAGTTGGTTCACGACGACATACCGACGGGGCAGAATGGTGACAAACCCTTCCGACTCAAGCTGAATGAGCGCATCCCTCAAGGGAGTCTTACTGACTCCCAGGCGGCTGCTCATCCGGTTGAGGTTGATGGTCGATCCGGGAGTCAGCACTCCCCTGTTCATCTCATCACGAAGGTACTCGTAGACCTGCTCCCGAAGAGATCTCAACTGCGGCAGTGGACTGATTTCAGCGGCTGGAGAACTCTCACGTGCTATCATCTCTGCCTTCTTTCTCTTCTCGTCCGGTTGACGAGGCACTCTTCGTGATGACGTTCTTCGCAACCCCATGAGTCTCCCTTCACACCCCTTTCGCCCTTTCGCCGTCCTTCACGAGTGTTGCCGGACGCTACCAGGGTCGTTGGGAAGAGTCAAAGGACAGAGTCCCCTCACAGAGTGAGCTCGCTCGCCTCAGTGATGATATGACGGAGCTCCAGGAACTTCATATCCGTGTGCTCCCGCGGCCGCGGCAAATCGACCTCGTACACCGCGTGCATTCGCCCGGGGAGCTTGCCCTGGAGCGTGATGATCCGATCGCCCAGGTAGATCGCCTCGTCGATGTTGTTGGTCACGAAAATGACGGTCCGTCTCTCGGTCTCCCAGATTCTAACCGTCTCCTTTTCCATGTAGTACCGGGTCTGAGCGTCGAGCTGGCCGAAGGGCTCATCGAGCAGCATCACTTCGGGGCTGTTAACGTAGGCCCGAGCGATCCCCACCCGCTGCTTCATGCCGCCGCTCAACTGGTGGGGGTAGTGGTTCTCGAAGCCGTCGAGCCCCACCAGCTTGATGTAACGGGCGGCGATCTCCCGCCGCTCTTTCTTGGGGACTCCTCTCAGCTTGGGGCCGATCTCCACGTTGCCCATGACCGTCTTCCAGGGAAAGAGCATATAGCCCTGGAAGACCAGGCCGCGGTCGGGGCCCGGGCCGGTCACTTCCCTCCCGTCCAAGAGCACCCTGCCAGTGGTCGGTATTTCCAGTCCGGCGATGATCCGGAGCAGCGTCGTCTTTCCCGACTGTCCCGGCCCGAGGATCACGACGAATTCGTTCTTCCGCACCGCCACACTGATGTCCTCGAGCACGTGGACCCGCTGCGTCCCCTTCTGAATGAATTCCTTACTGATGCGTTCGCAGACGATCTTGTAGCCGTCCTGACCTTTCTCCTGGCTCACCACTCCGCTTTCCTTCACCGACATAGAAACCGTCTCTCGATATTAGCAGGGTGCTGAAAAACCCAGTCATACTACCGGAAAGTGGGAAAGCCGGAGACCGGGTGATCTCCGAGGCAAGGCGCATTTGGAGCCACCGCTTAATCCCCGGTCCTCGGAAAACCTTCCCGAAAATTGCGCCTTCGCTCGACTATGGGCCGGAACACCACGAACTTATTCATAATGCGACCACGCCATGGCGTGGCGGGCCTTGCCGACGAGATTACCCGGTCTCCCGCTGGCAGTAGCGCTGAGGCAGAGTTTTTCAGCATCCTGCTACATGCCCTCGATCTCGCGCTTCCACGGACACACGAGCTTCTCCAGTGCCGTCACCAGGAGCGTTGTCAACCAGGCCACCACGGCGATGACCACCATCCCGCCGACGATGAGGGCGGGCCTGGCGAGATTCATCCCCAGAATGATGACGAAGCCAAGGCCGGAGCGGGCGCTCACCAGCTCCGCCGCCAGCACGCAGGTCCAGGCGATGCTGAGGGAAATCTGGAGTCCGGCAAAGATGGCCGGGAAGGATGCCGGAAAGCAGACGTTGATGATCTCCTGGCGCCGGTTGCCGCCGAGCATCCGAACCACATCGTAGAGCTCCGGCTCGATGAGGCGGACGCCGTTATAGGAGTTGAGCAGACACGGCACGAAGGTGCCGATGATGATGATGAAGACCTTGGACGCCTCGCCGATGCCGAACCAGAGGATGGAGATGGAAATCCAGGCGATGGGCGGCATGGGTTTCAAGAGGTCAAACACCGGCTTCACCACCGCGTTGATGTAAGGGTTTAGGGCCATGAGCAGGCCGAGAGGCACCGCCACAACCGAGGCGATGACGAAGCCGATAAGGATACGCTGGGTGCTGGCCCAGATATGGCCGAAGAGGGACTTTCCCGCCAGGGGGTTGGTCACCATGTCGGCAAGCTGGATGAGGACCTCGTGGGGCCGGGCCAGGGAACTTCCCAGGATGCGCCGCTCCCCGACAAAGTCCCAGAGCCAGAAGAAGAACACCATGGAGACCGCATAGAGAAACCAGCGGTTCTTGAGGATGGTGAGCAGGGTGAAGGGTCTCTTCTCGCGCACCGTTTTCTGGACCTCGTTGGCAACCGCCTCCACCTGTTCCTACCTCCTGATTCCGGCCAGGAGCCGTTTTTCCACCCTGTCGATGATCACGCCGATGAAGGCGCCGGTGAGCCCCACCGAGATCATGCCGAGGACCACCATGTCCGGCCGAGCCAGGCGTCTCCCCATCGTGATCAGGAAGCCGAGCCCGGTATCTGCGGCGAGAAGCTCTGCGCCTACCAGATTGGTCCAGCAGTAAGCCAGGGCGATCTGGAGGGCACCGAACACCATGGGGAGGGCCGAAGGGATACAGATCTGGGTGAAGATCTGCCAGTCCGTGGCCCCATAGGTGCGAGCCATCTGGATCAGGGTAGGGTTGGTCATCCGCACCCCGACATAGGAGTTGATCACGCAGGGAACGATCCCGGCGATCCAGATGATGAAGACCTTCCCTGCCAGGCCGATGCCGAACCAGAAGATGGTAAGGGGGATCCAGGCGATGGGGGGAATGGGGCGGATCATCTCGAAAAACGGCCTCGCCAGACCCTCCGCAACCACGAACCATCCCATGAAGAGCCCGAGGGGGATGCCGACGATCAGGGAGAGAATGTACCCCGTAAAGGCTTCCTGGATGCTCGTCCACGCGTGCCTCGCCAGCACCGCACCGTCGGGATTCGCCTCGGTAAGCTTTACGACGAAGAGCTGGATTACCTGCCACGGGGAGGCCAGCATGGAGCTGGGAAGCACCTCGAAGTCGACGATGAGCTGCCAGGTCCCCAAGAAGAAAACGAGACTGGCGATAGGGAGTAGCCTCAGTGCCAGCGGTTTCTTGACCTTTACCTCTTCATACGCCATCGAGCAACTCCCGCCGGGCTTTGTTTCGTGCTGGATCGCTGGCAGACCGGGGACGGCCGGCGTAGGTCCCGCCCGCCTGCACCGTGGGGTGACGGAGGGAACCGGGCATCGCCCCGGCCTCCTCCCAGGTCATAAGAGAAGAGCCTCCGCCATGGATCAGAAAACAAGCCCACGAGGGTGCTCCGGCTCGCGCCCGGCGGCGGAGCCGAAGCGCCGCCGGATGGTTACGGAATGGGGGTCTTTACCTGCTTCAGGAACTTGTCCGTGATGTAGTTGCTCTTCAGTACTTTTTCCTTCTCTTCAGGCTTGAATCTACCCTGGGCGGTGAAGAAATCGAGGATGGCGCGCTGCCAGATTTCCACCTGACTCGGAGCCTTGGAGGCGTCGAACAGCTTGATCTGATCCTCAAGGGTGAACAGCGGGTGCATGGTGATGTCCAGCTCGCACATCTTGTCGCTCATATCCAGGCCGGCCCAGTCTTTGTAAAACTTCTTGTACTCGGGCAGCAGCTTGACACCCTCTTTCTTCAAGGCGTTGATGCCCCGGAGGTAGACGCGGAGGAACTTGGCCACGATCTCGGGATTCTTGTCGCAGAACTCTTTCTCGCCGATGATGACGATCGGCTGGGCCCAGCCGGAAGTCTTGGTGTTGCCGGCGACTTTCCAGCCCTTGTTAAGGCCGGTGTAGAGATGGGGCGCCCAGAGGACGACCGCATCGCCGATCCCGGATTCGAAGGCCGCCACAGCCTGGGCCTGGTCCATGTTCTTGACCACCACGTCACTGTCCTTCAGCCCGAAGACCTCCAGGTACTTGCTCATGGCAAAGTGGCCGGAGGAGACCGTGGTGACCAGGAAGGTCTTGCCCTTCAGCAGGTCGGGCTTGCCGAAGACTTCAGGGAACTTGGGATTGAACCCCTTCGCCTGCATGATGGGACTGTTGGCGCGGACCATGACCGCATTGGTCACCGACTCGTCGTTGCCGAGAGCGAACAGGTAGGTACCGAAACGGAGAGCGCCCACGGTCGCAGGCACGCCACCCATGCCCGCGAACACCCACTGCTTGGCCGGCAAAGCTTCCAGTTGCGCCATGCCGGAGTCAAAGTAGTGTAGTTTGAACTCCAGTCCCTCTTCCTT
>JAGFXI010000221.1 GCA_017861095.1 Deltaproteobacteria bacterium
CGGAGTAGGCAGTCGGCATAAGCAGCGATGGTATCACAGCCGGGACCAGGAGTGAGTCCATGGCCGGGAAGGTCCAGGCAAATTGTGTTCACCCCCCGGTCCAGATCGAGGCGCTGGCGCTGCCACACCCCGCCACTTCCACCGGCGCCGTGAACGAAGACGATATTTCGGCGCCGGGGTGCCAACCCACTCGGTCCGGTAAGGTAGTGGAGGGATCTGCCGTCTACGCTCGCCACCGGCATTGCAATGATCCCCCTTTATCCCTGGTCACCTTTCGCGACCTTGGCCAGTTCCTCGGCGCGGAGCTCCTTTCTCAGCACCTTGCCGACGATGGTCTTGGGGAGCTCGGCGCGAAACTCGACGTAGCGGGGAACCTTGTAAGCCGCGAGCCGCTCCCGGCAGTGGGCGATGACCTCCTCCTCGGTCAGGGCCTCCCCCGGCTTGACCACCACGAAGACCTTGACGGTCTCACCGCGATAGGGATCAGGGATACCGATGGTCACGGCATCGGCGATCTTGGGATGCTCGTAGAGCACCTCATCAATATCCCGCGGATAGATGTTGAAGCCGCCGGCGATGATCATGTCCTTCTTGCGGTCCACGATGTAGACGTAGCCGTCGTCATCCATGTAAGCGATGTCGCCGGTATACAGCCAGCCGTCTCGCAGGGCCTCTGCGGTCTCGCCGGGCATGTTCCAGTAGCCCTTCATCACCTGCGGCCCCTTGACGACCAGTTCCCCGGGTTCTTTCGTGGGCTTGTCCCTGGTGCCTTTGTCGAGATCGACAATGCGGACGTCGGTGGACGGAACGGCGATACCGATGCTCCCCGGCTTGCGCGTCCCCTTCACGGGATTCACGTGGGTGACGGGCGATGATTCCGTCAGGCCGAAGCCCTCGATGATCACGCCCCCGGTAAGCGCCTCGAAGCGGCGCATGATCTCCACCGGCAAAGGCGCGGAGCCGCTGACCACGTAGTTGATCGACGTGAGGTCGTACTTGGCAATGTCGGGGGCGTTCACCATGGCGGTGATGATGGTGGGGACCAGGATCGCGATGGTGGGCCTCGTCTTCGTGATGGTCTTAAGGAACATTTTCAGTTCGAAACGGGGCAAAAGGATCATGGTGAAGCCGGAGCAAACCGACCAGTTCATCACCGCGGTCAAGCCGAGCACGTGGAAAAACGGAACCACACCCAGAAATCGCTCTCTCCCCCGCCGGAGTGCGGGCAGCCATGACGTGATCTGTTCGATATTGGCGACCAGGTTGCTGTGGGTGAGCATGACCCCCTTGGCGATTCCAGTAGTGCCGCCGGTGTACTGCAAGACCGCCAGATCATCCACCGTGAGCGTCGGCCTAGGAGGGTTTCCCGCGCTCTGCCCGATAAGCCCCTTGAACGGGTGGATGTTGGCGCCATAGGGCACATCGAGGTTGAGCTTCTGCCTTCTCGCCTTCAGGGGATAGAGGAGGTTCAACGGAAAGGGGAGATAATCACGGATGCCGGTGATCACCAGGTGTTGGACCGGCGTCTCCCTCCGGACCCTGGCGATACGGGGATAGAGGTGATCGAGCCCCACCAGGACCTTCACCCCGGCATCCTTGAACTGGTGCTCCATCTCCCGTTCCACGTACATGGGGTTGGTCATGACGACCACGGCGCCGATGGAGAGCGCTGCGTAGTGGGCGATGATAGCCTGCGGGCAGTTCGGGAGCATGATGGCGACCCGGTCGCCTGCTTTCACCCCAAGGCCGCTTAGCGACGCGGCAAAACGGTTCACCCGGTCAGCGAGTTGCCGGTAGGTGAGCTTTGCCCCGAAGAACTCGGTGGCCGCCACGTCGGGGAAGTCGCGTACCGTGCGCTCCATGCAGGCGACGAGGGTGTCTCGAGGGGGGTCGATCTCGTCGGGAACGCCTTCGTCGTAGAAGCGGTGCCAGATCCTCCTCTCCATTGAGGTACCTCCCCTTCACGCAGGATCAGGCTTCGTTCGTATAGAGGAGCAAGGGCACTGGTCCCGTCTTGACGAGATTCCGTCGACTACTAAGGGGCAACGGTTTGGGCCAGCAGTTCGGCGACGTCATAGACCTTCACCTTCTCATCCATGTTTCTGGCCTTCAGGCCGTCCTCGAACATGGTGGTGCAGAAGGGGCAGCACACGGCGATGAGGTCGGGATCGAGGGTCAGAGCCTGGTCGGTGCGGGCGTTGTTGATCTTGGCGTGCCCAAGGGTCTCCTCCATCCACATCCGGCCGCCGCCTGCACCGCAGCAGAAGGACTTGGCGCGGCTCCGATCCATCTCAAAGTGCTGAAGGCCGGGAATAGATCTGAGCAGAGCCCGCGGCTCCTCGTAGAGTCCGTTGTAACGGCCAAGGTAACAGGAGTCATGGAAGACCAGGCGCTTGTCCAGACCTTGCGCCGGCTTGAGCCGACCTTCCCGGACGAGCTTGGCGAGGAACTCAACGTGATGATACACCTCCCAGGTTCCGTCGAACTGGGGATACTCGTTCTTGAGGCAGTTGTACCCGTGGGGGCAGGTGGTGATGATCCTCTTGATGCCGTAGCCGTTGATGATCCCTGCGAGCTCGACGGCCATGGTCTGGAAGAGGTACTCGTTGCCGATCCGCCGCGCGGTTTCCCCGCAGCACTTCTCCTCGGCGCCGAGGATGCCGAAGCTCACCCCTGCCTGGTTGAGCAGCTTCACCATTGCGGTGGTGATCTTCTTTCCCCGCTCGTCGAAGCTCCCGGAACAGCCCACGTAGAACAGATACTCGACGTTCGGGTCCTCGGCCATGGTCTTCACCGGGAGACCTTTGGCCCAGTCGCCTCGCGTTGCGAAGCCGATGCCCCACGGGTTGGAGTTGGTCTCCCAGTTGCGGAAAACCCCCTGAACCTCCTGGGGGAAGTTGCTCTCGGTAAGGACCAGGTACCGCCGCATGTCCACATACTTGTCTATGTGTTCGATGAAAACCGGACAGTGCTCCATGCAGTTCCCGCAGGTGGTGCAGGACCAAATCTCGTCATGGAGACAGACATCGCCGATCAGGGGCCGCTCCAGCTCACCGCCGGGGTTGGCCGCTCCCTCGGCAGCGGGTGCAGCCGGCTGCGCCAACATGAGTTTCCCCTTGGCCTTCAGGTGCTCTTTCAGATGGTGGATGGTCTCCTTGGGGCTCAGGGGCTTCCCGGTGAGATTGGCCGGGCAGTTCTCGGAGCAACGGCCGCACTCGGTGCAGGCGTAGAGGTCGAGGAGCTGCTTCCAGGTGAACTCTTCCACTTTGCCCACGCCGAAGCTCACCGCGTTCTCGTCCTCGAGGTTCATCTTGGTGAGCTCGCCCACAGGCCGGAACCGCCGGAAGAAGACATTGGGAATCGCTCCGAGGATATGGAGGTGCTTGGAGAAGGGGATGTAGACCAGAAATCCGAGTATCACCAGGGTGTGGCCCCACCAGAAGAAAGCATACCAGTGGTGCAGGCTTTCCGTGGAAAGACTGGAGAAGAGCGGAGAGAATGCTACCGAGATAAAGGCCGCCGTCGGGAAGTAACGGGTGGGGTCCCCCTGGGCGAGGAGGTATTCAACTGCCCGGGCCCCGAAAAGGAGCACGATGAGGACGAGGATGAAGGCGATGATGATGGTCGCATCCAGATTGGCGGCCCGCTGGTCACTGCTCCGGAGCCGCTCCGGTTTCTGGACAAAGCGGCGGTAGAGGGCCACGAGCAGTGCCACCACCACACCGGCGCAGAGGAGATCTTGGAGAAGGTAAAGAAACGCGGTGAGGGGTTTCCCCAGGAACTTCCAATAGGCGAACCCATGGTAGACTCCCACCCCAAAGGTTTCGATGCTCCCGACGGTGATAATGACAAAACCCCAGAAGATCAGGAAGTGGCCCCAGCCCGAGGGTTCCCGCACGACCCGTTGCTGCCCTAGGACATAGGAGACCACCCCCTTTATGCGTTCGCCGATGCGATCAAACCGCTCCTCGGATTTGCCCAACCTCATAATGCGGTAGAGCTCCTTGGCGGTGCGGAAGAAGAACGCCATGGCGCCAACAAGAATGATCACGAAGAGAATATTCGCGGGGAAGTGTCCCGGCTGCATAGTCGTTGCCTCCTCATTCAGGCGCGCTTGGAGCCTAGGTGAGACTTTCCCCGTTCCCGGAGGGTGCCGAGAACGGGGAAAGCCACGTCGTTGCCACCATCCACGTCCGTCTTTTTTCGAAACGCGCGGGATAAGGTCAAGGCTGGGGTTGGTCTTGCCCTAGCACTCGATCCGAAACTTCCGTTCCGGTTAGCACGTGGACTTGAGTTTCTTCACCTCCTCGGTGAAGACTGGCAGGAACTGGAACAGATCCTCCACCACCCCGTAGTCGGCCTTGGTGAAGATAGGCGCCTCGGGGTCCCGGTTCACGGCGACGATGAACTTGCTCGAGCCCATACCGGCCAGGTGCTGGATAGCTCCCGAGATGCC
>JAGFXI010000002.1 GCA_017861095.1 Deltaproteobacteria bacterium
ACATCCACCGCCGGGATCGTCTCGGTCCCGTAAGCGAGAGCCGCTACGGCCCACGCGCTGCCCACCTTGAAGACGTCCCTGATCCCCAAGAGCCCGGCGGCGGCAAGCAGATAGGGGTTGACACTGCCGTCCGTGCAGGGCGGCGTGACCACCTGCACTCGGGGCACCCCCGCCACCACAGCCGGGATGGCATTCATGAGGAGCGAGGATATGAGAGGCGTCTCACCCCGTCGTCCCCCGGGAATGTAAAGACCGGCTCCTGCCACAGGATGGATCACCTGCCCGAGGAGGGTGCCGTCCTCTTCGGGGCGAAACCACGAGTGACGGCGCTGGGCCTCGTGGAAACGGGTGATGTTGTCGCGGGCTCGCTGGAGGAGAGGGATGAATTCCGGATCGACCGCCTCTCTGGCCTCGGTCAGTTCGACGGCGCTCACCCGAATACGGTCTCGGGTAAACTGCGGTGCATCATAGGCCCGGGTATAGCGGACTAGGGCGCCGTCACCTTCACGCCGGACCGCTGCGAGGATGTCGGCCACCTCGCGTTCAGCAGTCTCAGAATAGCTCAGCCTCCGGGAGACGATCTCTTGGATGCGCTTCTCCGCTGCGGCTGTCGGATAGGTAAGGACCTCGATCGTCACCGTCTCTCCTCTACTCTTTCGCTCCCCTGGCTCAGTACAGTGCCGCGATACGAGATTCCCCTGCGGACTGCCGCCTCGCTCCGTCAGTCACGGGCGATGACGAAGGCCTGGGCGAACCCCTGCTCCTGAAGGTTCTTGGCTGCGGCCTGGGCCTCTTCCAGTCGTGAGTACTGGCCGACCCAGACGCGATAGAATCGCTGCGTTCCTCGCTCATAGGTGCTGATGGATGTCCCGGTGTATTTCCCACTCAGCGAGGCATAGAGGCGCTGGGCGTTATCCTGGTGGATGAAGGAGCCGACCTGAATGGCGAAATCCCCCACCCGGTAACTCGGCGGCTTCACATACTCCCGCACCCATTTCCCTCCCTGCCAACCCTCCCGTGCGTACCCGAGAGCCACGACCTGAACCGGCGCCAGGCCCTCCTCCGCCATCCCGAGCTCGCTCGCCGCAGTGTAGCTCAGATCGATGATCCTCCCGTCAACAAAGGGGCCGCGGTCGTTGATCCGGACCACCGTCTTCTTGCCGTTCTTCTGGTTGGTGACCTCCACGTGGGTATGAAGCGGCAGGGTCTTGTGGGCCGCCGTATGGGCGTACATGTTATAGATCTCGCCGGTCGAGGTGGGTCGCCCGTGGAAGTCGGAACCGTACCAGGAGGCGATGCCGCGCTCGACGAAGTCCTCCGCCGAGGGGAGAGGATAGTACCGTTTGCCGAACACCTCGTAAGAGGGTCTCTCAGGCGGGGCGGGAGAGGGAGGTGGAGGTGCGGTGGCGCAGCCGACGATAAGGAGGAGCACGGCGACATGCGACAGCAGAAGGCGCCGGAGAGATTGGCGGCCACAACGATACGGCGGGTTCATGGGCATCCGTTGCTCAAAAGTCCCTGGTTTCCTCCAGCTTCGCCAATTCCTCGAACCGAATGTCGACGCCGAGGACGCCGACGATCTCATCGCTCATGTCGCGGATAGGCGCCGACACCGTGATGCACAGGGCTCCCGTGTAGATAGACTTGTAGAAATCGGTAATATAGACCCGGCCGTCCCTGATCGGGTTCACGAACCAGGTGCGGTCTGAGAGATCCTCACCCACCTTCGCCATCTCATACTTGGCACGGTCGGCGATGTGGGTGATGTTCCGGGTGACCTTGATCCCGTGTCGGTCGGTGACATAGATGTACTGGATAAAGGGATTGAGGTCGAGCAAGCTCTCGAGGACCGGCTCCATGCGGACCGGATCCATGGACTTGATCTCCTCCGATTCCACCACCTCTTCCACGAGGTGGGCGGCCAGGGCGTGGGCCTTCTGCTTCAAGAGATCGAACTCACTCACGAAGTACTCTGGAAGATGCCGCCGGGCCCACCGTTCCATCTCCTGATTGGAGATGCTGGTGACGCGCCCTTCCTCGTATTCCTTCATCACTCGCTTGTAGATCTTGACGATCCCGGGGTGGCGTTTGTTGATCGTGGCCTCCCCCTCGAGCCCGAGTCTCGTGTTCGCCCAGTAGGCCAACCCGGCGGTCCCGGTCTTATCGGTGATGGTGATGCTCACCGGACGGTTTAAGATCTTCCGAGTATCGAAGACGTTATAGATCTCCTCGTTCTTGATGAGGCCGTCGGCGTGAATACCCGCACTGGTGGCGTTAAAGTCACGGCCCACGAAGGGATAGTTGGGCGGGATGCGGTAATCCAGCTCTCGGCTGAAATAATTGGCGATCTCGGTGACCACCGTGGTATCGATCCCGTTCGCCTCGCCCTTGAGGCCGATGTACTCGATGATCAGGGCCTCCACGGGAGCATTCCCGGTCCGCTCCCCGAACCCAAGGAGGGTGCCGTTGGCCGCCCCGCAGCCGTACAGCCAGGCGGTGGTGGCGTTGATGAGGACCTTGTGGAAATCGTTGTGTCCGTGCCACTCGAGGAGCTCCCCCGGAACCCCGGCCTCGTCTATCATCGCCCTGATGAGCCTCGGAACACTTCGCGGGAGGGCGGTCCCGGGGTAGGTGACCCCGAACCCGAGGGTGTCGCAGAGGCGAATCTTCACATCGATCCCGCTCTCCGCCCTGAGCTTCATAAGCTCGATAGCGAAGGGAACAACGAAACCGTAGATGTCGGCCCGGGTCACGTCCTCGAAATGGCACCGGGGTATGATGCCCCGGTCCAGCGCCGCGCGGACGGTGGCGAGATACTTTTCGAGGGTCTTGGCCCGCGAGGTGTTGAATTTGTAGAAGATGTGATAGTCGGATACGGAGGTAAGAATCCCCGTCTCCTTGATTCCCATGGAGGTTACCAGCTCGAGGTCTTCCTCTGCCGAACGAATCCAGGCGGTGACCTTGGGGTAGGAGTAGCCCTTGGCCAGGCACCGTTCCACCGCCTCCCGGTCTCGCTTGCTGTAAAGGAAGAACTCGGTCTGGCGGATGACGCCGTTCGGCCCGCCGAGACGGTGAAGGAAATCGAAGATGGTCTCGATCTGGTTCACTGTATACGGCGGCCGAGCCTGCTGGCCGTCACGAAAGGTAGTATCGGTGACCACGAACTCGTCGGCCGGGTCAATGGAGATGATCTTGTGATCAAAGTCGATCCGGCTTACCTGCTCGTACGGGAAGACCCCACGCTGCAGATTGGGCTGCGGCACATCCTGCAGTTGGCAGACCCAGAAACCCGTGTGCTCGTGGTCGAGGACTCTCTTGTGCTTATTCCAGCGCACCATAGATTCTTGCCCTCTGAAGTGAGCCTACCGGTTAGCAACGCCCCGTGAGGCGATCATACTGAGCGGTTCACTTGGTTGTCAACAACGGGAGCGCCCGACGCCGGCTTTCTGAGGCGTATCCTTTCAGGAGGGTCTTTTGGGCACGTCGGGCCTGATGGAGAGCTCCAGGAGTTGCTGGACGGTCACCTCTGCCGGGGCTTGGGTGAGCAGACAGGTCGCTTTCTGCGTCTTGGGAAAGGCGATGACATCCCGAATGGAGCTCGCGCCGCAAAGGAGCATGACAAGCCTATCAAAGCCCAGCGCGATACCCCCGTGAGGCGGGGCGCCGTACTGGAGAGCTTCGAGCATGAAGCCGAACTTTTCCCGCGCCTCCTCCGGCCCGATGCCCAAGGCCCTGAATACCCCCTCCTGGATCTCCTGCTGGTGAATGCGGATGCTCCCGCCGCCGATCTCGTTTCCGTTCAGGACGAGATCGTAGGCCCGGCTGCGCACCCGCTCCGGCTGGGTGGCCAAAAGCGAAAGATCCTCGGGGACTGGGGCGGTGAAGGGGTGGTGGACCGCCACATGCCGCTTGGCCTCTGGGTCGTACTCTAGCAAGGGAAAATGGGTAATCCAGAGGAAGCGATACCGGCTTCCGTCCATGAGACCAAGCTGGCGGCCGAAATGCCGCCTGAGGGCGTCCAGAGTCGCATCGACCACCCGTGACTCCCCGGCGCCAAAGAGGATGAGATCCCCTGACTCCAGTCCCGTCATCCGGGAAAGAAGTTCTTTCTCGCCGTCGCTCAGATTCTTGGCCACCGGCCCCTGCCAGCTACTCTCGAGGACCTTGATCCAGGCCACACCCTGCACCCCGGTCTGGACGTCGTAGTAGTTTGCCAGGTTCTGTTTCCCCTGCATCCGATCCAGCTCGCTCCGGGCCATGCCGGCTTGGCCCTTGAGGTTCAGCGCCTTGACCACCCCGCCTGTCTTGACGATCCTTGCAAAGACCTGGAAGTTGCTGTCGGCGAACACCGGTGTCACGTCGGCGAGCTCAAGACCGAACCGGATGTCCGGCTTGTCCGTGCCGTACCGAGCCATCGCCTCCGAGTAGCTCAACCGGGGGAAGGGAATGCTGAGTTCCTCGCCGAGCGCCTGGGCGAAGAGCTCCTTGATCAGGCCCTCGGTAAGGCGAAGGATCTGGTCCTCGTGAATGAAGGCCATCTCGATGTCCACCTGAGTGAACTCCGGTTGGCGGTCGGCGCGGAGATCTTCGTCGCGGAAACAGCGGACAATCTGGTAGTAGCGGTCGAAGCCCGAGATCATGAGGAGTTGCTTGAAGAGCTGGGGCGACTGGGGGAGGGCATAGAATTTACCTGGATTGACACGGCTTGGGACCAGGTAATCCCGCGCCCCTTCGGGGGTGCTTCGGGTGAGAAAGGGGGTCTCCACTTCGAGAAAACCCGCCTGGTTCAGGTACTGGCGGATTGCCTGGGCTGACCGGTGACGTAGCCGGAGGTTCCGAAAGAGGACCGGCCGCCGGAGGTCGAGATACCTGTAACGCAGGCGGAGGCTCTCGCTGGCGTCTGTGCTATCCTCGGGAAGGAAAGGCGGGGTAAGGGAGGTGTTGAGGAGACGGAATTCATCGACCACCACCTCGACCTCGCCGGTGTCGAGATTAGGATTGGTCATTCCCTCGGGTCGAACCCGAACCACGCCCGTAACGGCGATCACATGCTCGGAGCGGAGGTCGTGAGCCCGTTCATGGGACTCGGCGTTCCGCTGGGGATCGAACACCACCTGGGTCAACCCGCCCCGGTCACGGAGATCGATAAAAATCAGACCGCCGTGGTCCCGGCGTCGCTGCACCCACCCCATCAGGACAACCGTCTGCCCAAGATGCTCCATGCGGAGGCTGCCGCAATCGTGGCTGCGCTCCCAGCCACCTAGGGTATCGAGGCTCATAGCATGCCTTTCTCCCAGTAGTCAGTTGTCCGCCGTGGCCTGCTGTCCGTTGCCGCCGTCGCCAGCCACACCAGCTTCCATCAATGACGTGTGTAGGAGCCGTCTGAATTCCCTGGCGCCCTTTCCGGCACAAATCAACGTAGATCCCTTTGCCAACCGACCACGGGTACCTGCCGCGCGCAGGTCCTCTACGCCTCCCCGTCCGGCTTTCGCAGGAGCGCTGTCAGTCGTTCCCGGATTCCTTCCAGAGGGATCTCCTCCTGCGCCTTGGTCTCCATCCAGCGCAGGATCGCCTTGCCCCGGGCCAGTTCATCTTCTCCGAGGATCACCACGTGGGTTACTCCCAGGCGGTCGGCCTTGCGCATCTGCGCCTTCAGGCTTGCCCCCTCATAGTCCATTTCTGCCAGCACCTGGCTCCGCCGCAACTCTTGGACGAGGCGAAACCCTCTGCGCCTAGCCTCCTCACCCAGACAGGCCAGGAAGCACAGACGCATGGGAGTCCCCTCTCCGACCCCCTCGCCGAGGAGCATGATGAGGCGCTCCATACCGATGGCGAACCCTACCCCAGGGAGATCGGGGCCGCCGATCGCCTTCATGAGGCCGTCGTAACGGCCGCCGCCGCCAACGGCGTTCTGGGCCCCCAGGTGCCGGGCCAGCACCTCGAAGGCGGTCTTGACGTAGTAGTCGAGGCCGCGGACCATGTAAGGATCGAGGGTGAAGGCCACCTGGAGATCCTTGAGGTAGTCTTGCACCCGCTGGAAGTGCTCACGGCAGTCGTCGCACAGGAAATCCAGCATCTTCGGAGCCCCCGCCAGCACGTCGCGGCAGCTCGGAACCTTGCAATCCATGACCCGGAGGGGATTGGTGACACGGCGTCTCTTGCAGTCGTCGCACAGGAGGTGGCTCACCCCCGCAAGATACTCGGCCAGCCGCGCACGGAAAGGCGCCCGACACAGGGGGCAGCCCAGGGAATTGAGGTGGACCTGGAGGTCGGCGATCCGAAGTTCCCCGAGGAAGGTGAGCAGAGCATAAATCACCTCAGCGTCAATCAAGGGGTCTTCGATGCCGAAGGCCTCCACGTTTATCTGGTGAAACTGGCGATAACGGCCCTTCTGGGGCCGCTCATGACGAAACATGGGGCCGATCGTGTAGAGCTTCCGCATGGTGGGCCGCACGTGGAGACCATGCTCGATAAAGGCGCGGACGACCGATGCGGTCGCCTCCGGCCGCATGGTGACGAGCTGGCCGTTGCGATCCTCGAAGGTGTACATCTCCTTCTCCACGATATCGGTGGCCTCACCGATACCGCGGGCAAAGAGTTCGGTCTTTTCCAGGATCGGGACGCGGATCTCCTGGAAGCCGAAGCTGGAGAAGATCCTTCGGGCAACGGATTCGACCCACTGCCATTTCTCCACCTCACCGGGGAGAATATCGTTAAACCCCTTGATTCCCGTAATGCTCGTGGCCGCCATGGTGTGCTCTCATCTACAGAGATGCGACGTAAACGTGTTCTGTTACTCAATCGGCCTCCCGAAGTCAAGGAAAAACCGTAGATTTCCATTGCGAAGGGACTCGAGTTCCTCTACGATAAAGTGTCTGTAGACAGAGAGAATCCTCAGCGACGGCGTACTCTGCGATCCACCCTTCCCATTCTCAGTCTTCGGCCTTGACCCAGCCGATGATTAACTGAGCCCGCCTTCGGTACGCCTGCCGGCGTGGCCGTCCTCATAGACGAAGGGCTGGAGAGGATGAGGTGAAGGAGTAGTCGCGATGAAAGGAGAAGCACGATGACACCAAGGCGCGACTCCGATGACGATGAACGGGAACGGCCGAGTTGGCGGGAAATCGATCGAATGCGTGACCGGAGCCGCCACGTCAGCCGGGGCGAGCAGCGCCCGGCGAAGGAGCGTGCGTTACGGACCGGGTGGGCCAAGAAGCAGCATCTGAAAGAGGCCGAACATGTCTTCCAGGGAGTAAGGGGGACCAAGGAATACAAGGCGGCCGTCGACGCCATCCACCGTTCATACGGATCAGCCAAGTTCTCGAGCGCGGTGAAGAAGTTCCTCGAGACCTACGGCGTTCCTGCCGAATGGGGCACCCTGCTCCTGCTCTTGGATTACAAGGACGATGATGTTCTGGGCGAAGTGATCGAGAAGCTCAAGGGTCTGGCGCCGAAGCGCTCACCTGTTGAGAAACAGGGTCTCAAGAACAAGTTGGAGATTCTCACCTTCACCGCCAAAAGCAGCCGGATCACCTCGGTGGCGGAGGCCGCCCTCACGGAGCTGTAACCATACTTATGGTCGGAAGCGAACAAGCGCTCTATCTCATCGACGGAAGCTCGTACATCTACCGGGCCTTCTATGCCGTGAAGGATCTCAGTACCTCTCGAGGTCTCCCGACCAATGCGGTGTATGGATTCCTCGGTATGCTCAGGCGGGTGCTCAAGGAGAAGAGTCCTACCTATCTCGCCGTCGCCCTGGATGCGCCCGGGCCTACCTTTCGCCACCAGCTCAGCGCCGAGTACAAGGCGACCCGACCCCAGATGCCGGAACCCCTGGCGCGCCAGTTGCCATACATCAAGAGGCTCATCGCCCTCTACGGTATCCCGTTGCTGGAGGTAAACGGGGTGGAGGCTGACGATATCATCGGCACCCTGACGGCGTGGGCCGCCGGACAAGGAAGGCAAGTAGTCATCGTCTCCGGGGACAAGGACCTTCTCCAGCTCGTCAGTTCCCGGGTACGCCTCTGGGACACCATGAGGGATGTGGTGGTTGGCCCGCAGGAGGTGGAGCAGCGATACGGTGTTCCCCCGTCGCAACTCGTGGAGGTGATGGGACTCGCCGGCGACTCAAGCGACAACATCCCGGGTGTCCCCGGCATCGGGCCGAAAACGGCGGAGCGTCTCATTCGCGAGTTCGGCTCCATCGAAAACCTCCTCGCTCACCTGACCAAGGTACCCAGCGCCAGGGAGCGGAGCAAACTGGAGGCCTACGGCGCGCAGGCGAGACTCTCTCGCGAGCTCGTGACCCTGAACTGCCGGGTCTCCTTGGAGCCCGACTGGGAAAGGCTCAGGATCGGTGCCTCTGACCGAGAGGCACTCGCTGCCCTCTTTCGCGAGCTGGAGTTCAGGAGGTTCCTCCAGGAGCTGGAGGGAGAAGGAGCGATCACTAGTGGCTCGCGCCGCCTAATCGAAGCCGAGGTGATCACTACCGCCGGGGATTTGGAGGCGCTCGTAGCCCGCCTTGAGGGGATTCCTGAGATCGGCGTGAGGGTGATAGGCGCCGGCGGCCACCCTATGGCAGCGGAGTTGGTTGGGGTCGCCCTCGCCTGGGGCCCGGAAAACGCCTGCTACGTCCCTCTCGGTCACGGGTCAGCAGACGGCGGCGCCCGGCTTGAGCGAAGGGCCGCACTTGAGGCACTAGCTACCCTCCTCAGCGATCACACCGTGGGCAAGATAAGCCACAACAGCAAGCTCACCTGGCTGGCGCTGAAACGTTATGGGATTGAGCTTGCGGGCCTTCGGTTCGACCCCATGCTTGCAGCCTACCTCCTTGACCCGGAGCAGAGAGTTCAGCTTTTGTCCGTTCTCGCCAAAGAATACCTGGGGGAAGCGCTCGTTACCGCTGAGGACCTCGCGGGCTCCGGTCGTAACCAGCGCCCTGTGAGCAGCCTCGGGCCCGCCGAGCTGGCACCCGTTGCCGCAGGAGAGGCCGCTTGCTCTCTTCGCCTCGCTCCTATCCTCCAAGCAAAGCTCGAAGCCGAGCAGCTCGCCTCCCTGTTTCGCACCATCGAGCTCCCTCTGGTCCGGGTTCTGGCTAGGATGGAATTCAGCGGAGTACGGGTCGACGTGGCCGCTCTGGAGAAGCTATCCGCGGAGCTCGACCAACGTCTGGAGGCCAGGATCGACCAGATCTACCGACTCGCCGGCGGCCCGTTCAATATCAACTCACCGCAGCAATTGGGCACGGTGCTCTTCGAGAAATTGGCCCTGCCGGTGACCAGGAAGACCAAGACGGGATACTCCACCGACATGGAGGTGCTCGCCGGTCTCGCACCACTCCATCCCCTCCCGGCCGAGGTTCTGAGATACCGCAGCCTCATGAAGCTGAAGAATACCTACGTCGACGCCCTGCCTCGTCTGGTAAACTCCGAGACCGGCCGCATTCACACCTCGTACAACCAGACGGGGACGGTGACTGGCAGGTTGAGCTCAAGTGAGCCGAACTTGCAGAACATCCCGGTGCGCACCGAAGAGGGCCGCGTCATTCGCCGCGCCTTTGTGGCGGATCCAGGGTCCCATCTCCTTGCCGCCGACTATTCTCAGATCGAGCTCAGAATCCTGGCCCACTACTCCCGGGACGAAGTGCTCATGGCCGGCTTTCAGAAGGGCGAGGACATACACCTCCGAACCGCCGCAGAGGTGTTCGGGGTTGACGCCAATGCGGTGACCGCGGAAATGAGGCGGCAGGCCAAGACCATCAACTTCGGGATCATCTACGGCATGAGCCCCTTCGGTCTCGCCCGAGAGCTGGGGATTCCTCAGGCGGTAGCCCGCGCCTTTATCCAACGCTACTTCGAGCGATATCCGGGAGTCCGCGCCTACGTTGAGCAGATGCCGCTCCGGGCGCGGGAGCAGGGATTGGTCACCAATCTGTTTCAGCGCCGCCGCTTCCTCCCCGACATCTCGAGTCGCAATCGCAACCTTCGGCAATTTGCCGAGCGGACTGCGATCAACACCCCCGTCCAGGGAAGCGCCGCCGACATGATGAAGCTCGCCATGATCCAAATTGACTCCGCCTTGGAGACGAAGGGCGTCCCGGCTAGGATGATCATGCAGGTCCATGATGAGCTGGTATTTGAGGTGGAGCGGGAGGCGGTGCCGGAGATTGCCGCCTTGGTGCGAGAGCGGATGGAATCAGCCGGACGGCTGCAGGTACCGCTCCTGGTCGCAATGGGCCACGGGCCGAACTGGGATGAGGCACACTGAACCCGCGCCTTGCGAGAGCCTTGGCCGACGACATTGAAGAATATGGGGAAATGGGTATAATAGAAGCTACGGCTGGGCCCTGTAGGAGCAGGCACAGAAGCCGCGCCCAAGGAGTGCCGTGCCTACGACGCGTAAAAGACGGCAATGCACGCTCATGCGTGCTCCTGGATGGAGCCGAACAGCAGACGTGCCGCAAGGCAGTCGGCTCCGATCGCAATCCGAGTCCCTGCCCTCGGTTGTGAGCTCCCATCGGTGGGGTAGCGGTCAGAGTCGTACCCGCAGACCTGGTCGCGAGATTTTTGCGGGTTAGGTCCGCCCAGAACTAGCGCACCGGACAGTCTGGCGGGCGACATGCAGTCCGGTGGAATGGGCGTGTACCGGCCTCTGTGCCTGCTCGTGGAGGGTTCGCAAAAAGAAACCACCCGCAGAATGGGTGGTTTCTTTTCGGTAAGTCTCGTAGGGCTATAGGGTCCCCCTCAGGAAGTCCCTTCTCCCGCTTTCGCCTTATCGAGCTCGGACTTCAGCCGCTCCGCCTCAGCTTTGTACTTTTCCGCCTCTTCCCTGTAGCTGGTGGCCTGAGCCGGGTCTCCAACCGGAGAAGTTCCTTCTTCTTTCTTGCCAAAGTAGGGGAGCTTGTCCTTGACTTCATCATAGCCAAGGTAGGCGGCAATGGCGCCACCGAAGAGAAGCATGATGGGAAGGGCCCCTGCCAAAAGCGAGAGGAATGGTTTCCACCAAACAAGCAAGAGAATAAAGCCAATGACTGCCGCAACAATACCACCGACAAATACCGCCATGCTCTGTCCTCCTTCTTCTCTGCGATAGCAACAAGAAATAGACAATCACCGGAAGGGGCTCGTCGCCGTTCATATGAGCCGACACGAGGTCATTCCGCATATACCATGCGGCGCATGGGATTGCAAGCTAATTTTGTGCTGTAACCTGGACCTGTTGCGGCCAGGGAGGCACAGGGCCGGCAGTTCGCTATGGGATAGGTCCCACGGGTTCTTTTCTCGAACACATCCCAGGGAGTAGTGCTGCCGCAAAAATCCCGGCCGTCTTGTCCAAAACCATGGCTCTCTGGACATCTCTTCGGGGGCGTGAAAGAGAAAGCTTATCCCCTCCAGTTCAAAAAAAATCTTTACAATTCCGCAGATTCGTCTATATAATCCATCCACTCTGATACGCCAACCCAGTGAGGGAAGGAGCCTGGCGCTGCCTCCAGTTGTTCAGTGTCCGGGTTCGTTGTTGACCTGTTGGTGCAGGGGGGCGGAGAATATGAATAATCCATCGAAGACGGGGCCGAAATCGGAGTCCGAGGTCGCCGAAGATGCGATGAAGAAGAAGGCTATTCTGGATAAGGTGGCCGAGTCTAACTTACCTACTAAGACAATCCTCAAACAGTTGGGCATCTCCAGATCCACCTATTACAGCTGGCTAAAGCGGTATCAGGAAGAAGGAATGGCAGGTCTCATGGATAGCCGCTCCGGGCCCCGGCCTCAAGATGAGCCAGAGGACGGAGACCAGCTGGAGGACGTTGAGATGGAGGGACCAAAGGAGGAGATAGACCCGCACACACCCTCCAATGCCTCGCCGGTAGTGGAAGACCGGCAACGTCCGTCGACTGGCGACCATAAGGCGATACCCGTGCTGATGGAGCAAAAAGAACCCGACAGACCGTCGGCCGAGCCGGTGGAGATCCAGCCTCCGAATAAGAAGGAGACGTTGATGAGCGATGATAAGGTGGAAAGCGGTGGCAGTACGAAGAAGAAAGGGATGGGGCTTTACGCTCTTGTGGGCATCGTGCTGGTGGTCGTAGCCCTGTTGCTCTTCATGAGCCTCACCAATTTCAGTACCTATCAGATCAAGCAGAGTGGCAACACCCTCACCCTCTGGAAAGGCAACTTCGCGCCCGTCGGCTCTGAACAGTTGAAGTCCTTTGAACCGATCGAGATCGGCGACAGCGACGTGAGTCGCCTGGTGGGAAGAAGCTTCGCCGGGAGAGAATCGGCCCACAAGGCATTCTTTCAGTACTTCATGGAACAGGCAACTGCTGAGGTCGACAAGGGCGATCAGGGTGACCTCGGCAAAGTGGATCGTCTCTTTGCCAAGGCCGACGCGCTCGTGACCAAGGGGGGGAGCGGCATGGAAGGGCCGCGCTTCGAGCTCGCCCAGAAGCGGGTTGCCGTGGCCGAGATGGCTCTGAAACGGGCCTACCAGAAAGCGCTGCCGGCGTACCAGGAGGCCCTGCGCCTCAAGATGGGTGACAGTGCCACCTTGAAGGCCCAGATCGAGGCCATGCAGATCGCCCTTGGTCTTGCGGTGCCAAAGGGTGAGGAACAGGTCGGCAAGGAGGGCAAGACTTTGCCGTAGAGAGCCTTTGCCTCGACGCGAGCCGTGGGGGCAACGAGGCGGTCCCTCCCGTACGAGTGCCGACCGGCGCCAAGACCCGCGCTCCAAGGACGGGTAGCTGGATTCGTTCGATGGGGGCGCTTATCCCGACGTCGTCGGGAAGGCGCCCTTTTTGCTTCTCCATACGGGGCTGATTGAAAAAGCCCATGTTTTGCGATATCTTCAAAGGGCTTCGTTCTCTAGGGCCTGACGCCCAAATGGATTCACCCCAGGCAGCCGCCGCGAGTCCTTGGCTGCACATTCGGCTGAATAAGCAGCGCGGCTGGGGCCAGAATGGCCACGCTTTCTCGACCCAGAGGACCTTCAACTGTATGAGTGACCATTTCCTGGCGAGGGTGCAGAGACCCAGCAGGTATCTTGGCACCGAGGTGAACGTACCCACCAAGCGCTGGGATGCCTGCGAACTGCGCGTCGCCCTTGCCTTTCCGGATGTATACGAAGTGGGGATGTCCCACCTCGGCCTCCCGCTCCTCTACGAGGCCTTGAACAGGCTGGAATGGGCCGGCGCGGAGCGTGTCTTCGCTCCTTGGCCGGATATGGAAGCCTACCTCCGTGCCCACCATCTGCCGCTGGCGAGCCTCGAGTCAGCCACCCCTCTCAGCCGTTTTGATATCGTGGGATTCAGTCTTCAGTACGAACTGAGCTATACGAACGTCCTTACCATGCTGGAGCTGGCAGGCATCCCCCCCTGGGCGGCCGAGCGCGACGCTCGGTTGCCGTTAGTGATCGGCGGGGGCCCGTGCGCCTTCAGCCCGGAGCCTCTGGCTCCCTTCTTCGATGCCTTCGCCCTCGGGGACGGGGAGGAACTCATCGTCGAAATCGCCGAAACCGTGTTGGCGTGGAAGAAACAGGGAGGAAGTCGAACGGAGCTCCTGAAGGAGCTCTCAATGCTCGACGGCATATACGTACCCGCGTTGTTCCGGGCGGTCTACGAGAAGGACGGGCGGTTGGCTGCTGTTATTGCCAGCTTGCCGGAACGGGCCATAGTGCGCAAGAGAATCCTCCCGGACCTGGAGGAGAGCCACCCCCCGAGCCGCCCTCTCGTTCCGGCCACGCAGATCATTCACGACCGCCTGGCAGTGGAGGTGATGCGCGGCTGCACCAGGGGCTGTCGCTTCTGCCAGGCAGGGTTCATCTACCGGCCGGTTCGCGAGCGCTCTCCCCGGGATGTTTGGCGCCTGGTGGAGCAGGGGCTGGCTCGGAGCGGCTACGACGAGTTCTCCCTGCTCGCTCTCAGCATCGGGGATTACACCTGTATCCAGCCTCTGCTCCAGTCCCTGATGCGCTATTACAGCCACCGGCGAGTCGCTGTCTCCCTTCCCAGTCTCCGGGTCGGCACCCTGGAGCAGACGATGATCGCCGCGATCAGCCGAGTTCGGAAAACGGGATTCACCCTGGCCCCCGAAGCGGGAAGCGAGAGACTTCGGCGTGTCATCAACAAAGGCATCAGCGAGGAGGAGCTTCTCGCCACAGCGAAATCCGTCTACGACGCCGGCTGGCCCCTGCTCAAGCTCTATTTCATGATGGGTCTGCCCACTGAGGAGACGGCGGATCTAGAGGCGTTGATCGACCTCTCTTTGCAGGTCTGGCGCGAGGCCTCTGAGCGCCGGCCCCAGCGTCGCCTTCACGTCAGTATTTCAACCTTTGTTCCGAAGCCCCACACTCCTTTCCAGTGGGAAGCCCAGCTGGCACTTGCGGAGATGGAGAGGCGCGTCGATTTCTTGAAAAGGCGACTGGCCAGGAGAGGGATTCAGTTCAAGTGGAATCAACCTTTCCAGAGTATGCTGGAAGGTGTCTTCGCTCGCGGCGACCGGCGCCTTGCTCCCCTGCTCCTCCGGGCGCAGCGTCTCGGCTGTCGTTTCGACGGCTGGAGCGAACAGCTCCGCCCCGATCTCTGGCGCGCCGCCTTTGCCGAAGTGGGCATTGACCCCACCTTCTACGCAACACGGCGTCGGGCCCCCGAGGAGCCTCTCCCCTGGTCACATCTGGATTGCGGTGTGGCTCGGGATTACCTCTGGCAGGAATACGAGCGAGCCCTTGCCGGCCAGATCACGGGCGACTGCCGCCTGGCCGGCTGTACCCAGTGCGGCATGTGCGGACCAGGGAGTGTCAGCCTCAGGCTGCAGCAGAACGCCGAAGCCCTCGCCTTGCCCCATCCTAATGGCGCTGAGGAGTCGAATGGCGCCTACCGTTATCGGCTCATCTTCGCTAAGACGGAGCAGGCCCGCTTCCTCGGCCATCTCGAGATGGTCACCGCGCTCGTTCGTGCCATGAGGCGGGCTTGTCTTCCCCTTGCATACAGTCAGGGACACCACCCCGCGCCCCGTCTCTCCCTGGGGGATGCGCTTCCCCTCGGCATCGAGAGCCGAGACGAGACCATGGAGATCATCCTCCGCCATCCGCTCGATTCGCAGGATCTGGCGCGACGCCTCAACACCGAGCTTCCCGCCGGTCTCGCCGTCCTTGAGGTCCGGGAAGATGGGGCTCGACAAAAGGCTTCCGATAGGAACATTGTCACCTATGAAGCGGTCCTTCCCGGAAGGGAATGGCCTGCGGACGGATTCCGGCGTTACCAGGAACGGGATTTGCCACCGCTCCCGCAGAAGTCCAAGAGGGGAATCGTCCTCATTCCCCTGGAGGAAAAACTGAAAGCTCTGAATCGCCTGGCTCCGGATCGCCTCCGGTGCACCCTGGAACAGACCGGAGGGTGCACTATTCGGGTCCGCGAACTCCTGGCCCACCTCTTCGGAGTTTCTGGAGAGGAGCTTCTGACAACACGGATCCTTAAGGTGTCGTCGCGAGATTCGGAGGGACAGAAAGATGGCCTCTGATCTTATCATCAATGCCGCCCCTGGGGAGACGCGGGTTGCGCTCCTCGAAAACGGGGCAGTGGTGGAACTCTATATCGAGCGCGCTGGAGAGCGCAGTATTGCCGGAAACATTTACAAGGGCAGGGTGGTACGTGTTCTCCCCGGGATGCAGGCTGCCTTCGTCGATATCGGTATGGACAAGGCGGCCTTCCTCTACGTGAGTGACGTCTACGATAACGCGGAAGAGATGGCTGAGATAATGACCGTCGGGGGCGGGGAAGTCGAACCGGACGATCCGGATTCTGCCCGCCCAGTCAGCTTCCCCGAGAGAGACTTGCACATCGAGGATCGACTCCAGGAAGGTCAGGAGGTCCTCGTCCAGGTTGCCAAGGAGCCTCTCGGCGGGAAAGGCGCCCGCATCACTTCGCATATTTCCATTCCGGGACGTCATCTTGTGCTCATGCCTACCGTGGACCACGTCGGAGTATCCCGTCGGATCGAGCAAGACAAGGAGCGGCGACGTCTCCGTGAACTCATCCTCGGGATCAAGCCGCCTAGTTGCGGCTTCATCGCACGGACGGCTGCGGAGGGGGTCGAGCGCGACCAGATCAAGGCGGAGATGGATTTCCTCTTGAAGCTCTGGCAGACCATTCAGCGCAAGAGCGAACATGGTCCCGTGCCCGGTCTGATTCACCAAGACCTCGACGTCACCCTGCGGGCGGTGCGGGATCTCTTCACCCATGAAGTAGACAAGCTCGTTATCGATTCCCCTACCGAATACGAGAAGATCCTTCGCTTCGTGGATACCTTCAATCCCGAGCTGAAGGCCCTCGTGAGACTCTATGAAGAACCGGAACCTCTCTTTGACGCCTATGGCATCGAAATGGAGTTGCAGCGAGCCCTGGCGAAGAAGGTGTGGCTGAAGTCCGGCGGCTACATCGTCATCGAAAAGACCGAGGCCCTCACCGCAATTGATGTCAACACCGGTCGCTATGTGGGCAAGCGCAACCTGGAGGAGACCATACTCAAAACCAACCTGGAGGCGGTGAAAGAAATCGCTTACCAGTTGCGGTTGCGAAACATCGGGGGGATAATCGTTCTTGACTTCATCGACATGACCAGGGAGTTGAACCGAGAAAAGGTGTTCAACACTCTCAAGGACGCGCTTAGAAGGGACAAAAGCAAGACCAACATCCTGAAGATGTCGGACCTCGGGCTCATCGAGATGACCCGGAAACGAACCAAGGAGAGCCTCTCCCGCGTTCTCTGCGAGCCGTGCCTTTACTGCGAGGGCGAAGGATATCTCAAGTCCAAGCAGACCATCTGCTACGAGATCTTTCGAGAAATCGAGCGAGATCATCCAAGCCTGGCGGGGCACCGGATCATGGTTGAGGTTCACCCCGCCGTGGCCAATCTCCTATGCGACGAAGAACGCCATCTCCTCGAGAACCTCGAGAGGCGGTACCAGGTCCGGATCACTGTCCACGCGAGCCAGCACCTCCATCTGGAACAGTACGAGATCTGCGCCCTTGCCTGACCGCAAACAGACCGCCCAGTGATGCCGGCAGGCGATGCGAGCATCATCCCCGAGCATGACGAAGGGTTCTCAACGACCTGTCAGGCACACAGCCGAATCGCTGGTTGCGGAAAAACCCGTGAACGGTGGCCTCCCCGAGCCAGTGGCTGCTGGATGATCCCGCGAACCTCTTTATTCTTGACAAACTGACCATCGTCGAATAGTGTACAGTGTTTTTTGGCGGAAGGGAGATCCTATGCACGCAGTCATATGTACCGGCGGCAAGCAGTACGAGGTGAGCCCCGGGAAGGTGCTTCGCGTGGAAAAGCTGAACGCTGGTGTGGGCGAAACCGTCACGTTGGATCAGGTGCTTCTGGTAAGGGACGGGGACAGTCTTCACCTTGATCCTGCCACGCTGGCCCGCGCCCAGGTCACGGCTCGTGTGACCGGCCAGGGGCGAAGGCGAAAGATCTTACTCTTCAAGTACAAGAGGCGCAAGAACTATCGCCGGAAACTCGGCCATCGGCAAATGTTCACCGAACTCACCATTGAGAATATTCAGCTGTCATGAACAGAGGCGACAGATTCGTCTTTCATACCGGATGACAAGGAAATTGGCGCGAGGGTCCTTACCCTCGTCGGCAGGAGCACAGGTGACAGACAGGTGTTCCACCCCTTGACGTCTTAAGTAGGTGGTGACTTATGGCACACAAGAAGGCGGCGGGAAGTTCTCGCAACGGCAGGGACAGCTCTTCCCAACGTCGGGGCGTGAAAAGGTTCAGCGGCCAGTTTGTCCGGGCAGGAAATATCCTCATTCGCCAGGTGGGCACGAAGTTCCACCCGGGACAGAATGTGGGCATGGGGAAGGATTATACTATCTTCGCCAAGATCGACGGCATTGTCCGCTTCGAGCACAAGGACAAGCAGCGGCTCAAGGTGAGCGTCTACGCTCTCGGTGGCTGAGCGACGCTGTGAGGAACCACTGGAGGTTGCCCTTCACCGCTTAGTATGCGCTTTGTCGACGAGGTCGATATTCACGTTCGGGGCGGCGATGGTGGTAATGGGTGCCTGAGCTTCCGACGTGAAAAGTTCGTGCCGCGGGGCGGTCCCGACGGCGGTGACGGCGGCAAGGGCGGTGATGTGGTCCTCCAGGCTACGAATGCCAAGCAGACCCTCCTCGATTTTCACTTCCAGCGACATTTCCGGGCGGCCAGAGGTGCCCATGGCCGGGGTAAGCAGCAGGCGGGAAAAGGCGGTGCGGACCTGACCCTCCTGGTCCCGGTCGGGACTGAGGTGCGAGACGGGGATAGCGGCGAGGTCCTCCACGATCTCACGAGCGACGGGGATCGCTGCGTGGTGGCCCGGGGTGGAGACGGCGGGAAGGGGAACATGCACTTCGCCACCCCGAGTCGCCAGGCGCCGCGCTTTGCCCAGAAGGGACGGGCAGGAGAAGAGCGGCATGTCCGGCTCGAATTGAAGCTCCTCGCCGAGGTGGGCCTCATCGGCTTCCCCAACGCCGGTAAATCCACCCTCATATCCAAGATTTCCGCGGCCCGCCCCAAGATCGCCGACTACCCATTCACTACCCTCGTTCCGAACCTGGGTGCAGTGAGCCTCCCGGAGGGAGGGTCTTTTGTGGTTGCCGATATACCGGGGCTCATCGAGGGCGCCCATCAGGGAGCCGGACTGGGCCTGCACTTTCTCCGTCACGTGGAAAGAACCCGGGTCTTGGTCCACCTCATCGATGCCTCCGATGCCGCAGACCCGCGGGCGGCTGTCGCGCGTTACCATACGCTGAACCACGAGCTCGGCCAGTACAGTGCCGAGCTTCTGGTTAAACCCCAGATTGTGGTGTTGACCAAGATCGATCTCCTGTCCCGTAAGGCCTTGATTGCGGATTTGGGCACAGCGTTCAGGGAGATGGGGCTCCTGGTTCATGCGATCTCCGCCGTCACCGGCGAGGGGATCCAGGATCTCGTGTGGGAGATGGCTCGGCAGGTCGAGCGGCAGCGGGGGTGCCTTGAGCATGAGGAGCACGCTGCCGCCAGCAGGGGAGATTCGGCGATGACGCCTTCGGACATACCAGAGAGAGCGGGGGGAGGTGGCTCTTGATTTCCGAGGTACGAAAACCGGTGGTGGACAGAGCGCAACGAGTAGTGATCAAGGTGGGTAGCGGAGTGATCACCGGCAACCAGGGTCTCGATCTCGGTGTGATCAACAGGCTCTGCGATGAGATCTCCCTCCTTAGGGAGCAGGGACGACAGGTGGTCATCGTCTCTTCCGGTGCTATCGCCTCAGGCATGCGGAAGGTCGGCCTCACCGAGTGGCCCAAGACCATCCCCCAGAAGCAAGCGGCCGCAGCTGTCGGCCAGAGCAGCCTCATCCAGGCGTACGAAGAGTCCTTTCACCACTACGGGCTGAGGGTTGCCCAGATTCTTCTCACCAGCGACGATCTTACCAACCGGCGCCGCTACCTGAATGCGCGGCACACCTTCCAGACCCTCCTGGACTGGGGCATCATCCCGGTGGTCAATGAGAACGATACGGTGGTAGTCCAGGAGATCAAGTTCGGTGACAACGACAACCTTTCCGCTCTGATCGCGCAGCTCATCGACGCCGACCTCCTCGTCGTCCTCACAGAAGTGGAAGGTCTCTACGACGACGATCCGAGGGAGAACCCTGCTGCCCGGATTATCCCCTTGGTGCGGGGGATCGACCGAAGGGTTGAGACTTACGCCGGGGACCGGCCCGGAAGGGTCGGCACCGGCGGCATGAAGAGCAAACTTCTGGCTGCCAAGAAAGTCACCACTGCCGGTATGCCTATGGTCATCGCCAACGGCAGGAGTCGCTATGTCCTGAAGCGAGTCTTTGATGGGGAGGAAACAGGCACACTGTTCTTACCCGCCGAGCGCCGACTGCCAAGCAAGAAGCAGTGGATCGCCCACACCTTGAAGCCTCAGGGAGAACTGGTGCTCGATGTGGGCGCCACCAGTGCTTTGCAGATGCGGGGAAAGAGCCTCTTGTCTTCCGGAATCGTCGAGGTGCGGGGAAAGTTCGGAGTGGGGGCGCCGGTACGCTGCCTGGCCCCGGATGGCGAGGAGATCGGAATCGGCCTGGTCAACTATGCCGCGGCCGAAATCGAGCAGATCAAAGGCAAACGGAGCGCCGTGATCGAGGAGGTTTTGGGCTACAAACACTCCGATGAGGTCATCCACCGTGACAATTTCGTATTGAGCCGGACGCCCTGGGACGAAGGGGCGGAATAATGATCACATCTGTCCTGGAAGGGGAAAGGGGTTGACCATGAACCTAGGGTCGATGATTCAGACCATGGCCGGAGACGGCCGGGTGGCCGCCCGGCTCATGGCCAAGGCCGCCACGGAGGCGAAAAACCGGGCACTCCGGGCGACGGCAGCCCTGCTTCGCCAACGCCGAGACGACATTTGCGCGGAGAACGAGAAGGACCTGGTTGCCGCAGAAAAGGCCGGCCTAACCGGCGCCAAACTTGACCGGCTGAGGATCACTGATCGAGTCCTGGAAGAGATGGCAGCTGGCCTTGAAGAGGTGGCCCAACTCCCTGATCCTGTGGGCGCAGTCACTCGCATGTGGACCCGGCCGAACGGGTTGCAGGTCGGCCGGATGAGGATTCCCCTCGGCGTCATCTGTATCATCTACGAGTCGCGACCCAACGTGACCGTTGACGCGGCAGGCCTCTGCCTCAAGGCAGGCAATGCGGTCATCCTCAGGGGAGGTTCGGAAGCAATCCACTCCAACGGGGTTCTCACCCGCATCCTCCAGGACGCGTTCCAGAAGGGGGGTCTCCCGGACAAGGCGGTACAGCTCGTGGGGAGCACCGATCGCCGTGCGGTAACCGAGCTCTTGAGGCAGGAAGAACTCATCGACCTGGTCATCCCTCGAGGCGGCGAGAGCCTCATTCGGTTCGTCGTCGAGCACGCCAAGATGCCGGTGCTCAAGCACTACAAGGGGGTCTGTCACATCTTCGTGGATGAGGATGCCGACCTCGATATGGCGGAGACCGTCTGCATGAACGCCAAGGTGCAGCGGCCTGGGGTCTGTAATGCCATGGAGACGCTCCTCGTCCACGAGAAGGTGGCGAAGGCCTTCCTGCCCCGGGTGGCCCGGGCGCTTGAGGCGGCAAAGGTCGAGCTTCGCGGGTGCCCGCACACTCTAGCCATTCTCCCTCACATCAAGGCGGCGGCACCTGATGACTGGGGCATGGAATTTCTGGATCTCATCCTTGCGGTCCGGGTAGTCCCGGATATGGCGACAGCGGTACAGCACATTGAAACCTACGGTTCCCAGCATACCGAGGCAATCATTACCTCGGACTATCGACGTGCCCACCAGTTTCTGCAACTGGTCGATTCCTCCGTAGTCTTGGTCAATGCCTCGACCCGCTTTAACGACGGCTATCAACTCGGGCTCGGCGCGGAGATCGGGATAAGCACCTCCAAGCTCCATGCCTTTGGCCCTATGGGGGTGGAGGAGCTCACTACTACCAAGTTCGTGGTCTACGGTAACGGCCAGATCCGGCCGTAGGAGAGATCTGGTGCGCGCCGGCATCCTGGGAGGAACATTCGATCCGGTTCACTTCGGCCATCTAAGGGCGGCAGAGGAGGTGGCCGACGCCTTCGACCTGTCGACGGTGATGTTCATCCCCGCTGCCAAACCGCCCCACAAAGAGGAGCGAGAACTGACCTCCTTCACCCATCGATGGCGTATGCTGGAACTCGCCCTCGCCGGCAATCCGCGGTTCGCCCTCTCCGACATCGAGAATCGTCGTCCGGGAAAGTCTTACTCGGTGGAGACCCTGACCCAACTCTTGAGCCAGCTCGGGCAGGATGTGTTCATCTATTTCATCGTGGGCCTGGATGCCTTCCTCGCCCTGCCGACCTGGCACCGGTATCGGGAGCTCTTCGCTCTCTGTCATTTTGTGGTCGTGGCGCGACCCGGGTACTCTCTCGCCAAGCTGGATGCCATGCTCCACACCGCTGTGTCGGAGCGTTACCGGTACGATGAACAGGTACCGGGATTTGTCCACCCTGAGCACCGGACGGTCTATGTTCGCCAGGTGACGCTCATGGACATCTCCTCGTCCAAGATCCGGGAGTATGTTTCCCGCGGCCGTTCGGTCCGATACCTCCTCCCCGCTGAGGTTGAGGCCTACATTTACGAGCAGGGGCTGTATGGAAGGCGTTAAGACATCTCAAACGAAGAAGGCCGGAAAGAAAAGGGCGCGCCCACTCCGAGCCCTCACGCTCTCGCCCGTCGAGATTGCAAGGATGTGCGCCGAGGTCGCGGTGGCGCACAAGGCTGAAGAGCCGCTGATCCTGAATGTCGCCGAGATGGCAAGCTTCACTGATTACTTCGTCATTCTGAGCGGTCGCTCCACGAGGCATGTGCAGGCGGTGGCCGAACACGTCGAAAAGGCCCTCCACGAGCATCACCTGAAGCTCATGGGTGCGGAGGGGCTGGCCGAGGGGCAGTGGGTGCTCCTGGATGCAGGGGATGTGATCGTGCACATCTTCTACCACCCGGTGCGTGCATTCTATGATCTCGAGGGGCTCTGGGCCGAGGCCCGTCATGTTGACCTTGCCAGCACGGCGAGAAAGAGGCCCACCGTGGTCCAACCCGAGACCGATGGATAAGTGGACACTCCGGCGACTTCGGGCTAAAATAGATAATGGAGCTGTTGCAGTTTTCTCCTGGAGTTTCCCTGTGTCTTAGGGGTGAAAAAGTCTCGTGCCGGCAGAGGGGGGAGCCTGAACTTTCGTGTTCGACCCGGAACCGGGGGCTCCCCCGGCATGTAAAAATGGAAATGATTTCGAGAAAACCCGGGAAAGTTCTCGCCGCATTGCTGGCGCTGGTGATGGTGACCGGCCTGCTTTTCAGGCCGGCCCAGGCGGAGCTCACCATCGACGATGAGCGGAAGCTTGGCGACCAATTCCTCAAGGCGGCCCTCCGCCATCTTCCCTTGATCCAGGATCCGGATGTGGTGGGCTATGTGAACGCCGTGGGCCAGGAGGTCGTAGCTCACCTAGAGACCCACAACTTTCCCTATCACTTTTATGTGGTTGACAGCAGCGCCATCAACGCCTTTGCGGGTCCTGCCGGCTACGTCTTCATCAATCGGGGCATCCTGGAGCTCATGGACAACGAAGGGGAACTCGCCTCCATTCTCGCCCACGAAGTCGCCCACGTTCAGTCTCGCCACCTGGCGGAAAGAATGGCTCGCAGCCAGAAACTCACCCTGGCAACGCTCGGAGGCATTCTGGCCGGAGTCTTTCTTGGGCCTGCCGCCGCCTTGGGACAAGCCGCCATCCTAGGTAGCGCCGCGGGAAGTACCGCCCTCCAGCTCGGCTACAGCCGCCAAGATGAAGAGGAGGCGGACCGCAAAGGGCTCCGCTACATGGAGGCCACCGGGTACTCCGGGCAAGGGATGGTGGATATAATGAGGAAAATGGGTCAGCAGAGCTGGCAGCAGAGCGGGAGCATCCCAACCTATCTCTCCACCCATCCCGGGGTTTCGGAGCGGGTCAACTATCTTGCGAGCGTGGTTGAGACCAGGCAGAAATCTCCGAGCAAGGGAATCCCCCCATCCGGCAATCCCCTCGCCTTCAAGATGATGCAGGCCAAGCTTCTGGGTGCCTACGGGAGCCCGACGGATGCCGAGAGACGCTTTCGCCAATGGTCTTCACGACCTGAAGATCGACTCCCGGCCCTGTACGGGACCGGGCTTCTTCTCCGACGCCAGGGCCAGCTCGAGGCGGCGGCACAATCCTTTAAGCAGGCTGTGGCGCTGCGGCCTGATCTGTCGCCCCTTCTCGTCGAGTTGGGCCTGACCTACTTTGAGATGGGACAGGTGGACAAGGCTGCCTCGGTGCTCCAGTCCGCCCTTAGCCTGGACCCCAACGAGGCGACCGCGCGCTTCGCCCTCGGCCGAGCACTTCTCGAGCAGGGGAAGCTCGATGAAGCGCGTGACGAGCTGATCGCAGCCGCCCGGCTGAACGACCGCTTGCCTTCTCTCCATTATTACCTCGGTCTGGCTTACGGCAAGTTGAATGAACTCGGGGAGGCCCATTACCACTTCGGTATCCATAATCAGCGAGAGGGTGACTGGAAGGGCGCCATGTTTCACTACCAGGAAGCCCTGCGCTATCCCCTCCCGCCGGATCGCCAGCAGGCTATCCGGGATGCTATGAAAGAGGTGCAGGAGGAGATTCGCGAGACCCAGCGTCAGGAGGGTCAAGCTCCCAAGAACCGCCGCTTCTGAAACCATTCCATGGTTGATCCCCCCCTTCCACTGAGGCTACTTGGCTGTCTTGGACTAAGACGGTTACTACGCCATGACCGGCCGTTACCAAGAACTACGAGACAGCCGAGAGAGTATCGACTGAAGTCCTAGCCCGCATTATGCACGAGACGCCGTCGCGAGAGCGTGGAGATGGTCGTGCAACCGGGCAACCATCCCGCGGCACCGCGGGACTGGACCTGAGGCGTAATTGTTCAGTACGTCGCGAGGGGCGAGACCCGAGGACGCCCAAGAGGGTGGTCGTATCCGCGGTGGCAGCAGGTGGCTCGTGTATGATGCGGGCTAAGGGCTCACAGGTCGTAGTAGTAGTCGAGCCCCAGGTGAGTGATCTGCTCCTCGCCC
>JAGFXI010000469.1 GCA_017861095.1 Deltaproteobacteria bacterium
GGGGACGAATTCCTCCTGAAGGAGGGCGCTCCTCTTATGGCGGCGGCGAATGATCTCCTTCAGAACCGGCATGAAGCGGAGGGTGCCCAAACTGATCCACGCGATTCCTTCGGGGTCTACTGCCGCAGCGAGGCGATCAACCACCTCCGCGTATCCCTGCTGCCAGTCGGTATACGCTATGAGGGGATCGAAGTGAAAGGCAAGGCGGTAACCCCACTCCTGGCACCTCCGAGCCGCCTCCAATCTCGCCTCGAGGCCTGCCGCCCCGGGTTCTTCGCTCTGGATCAAATCCTGAGGGTTTAGTGACCAGGCAACGATGGTTCGGCCCCCGTGGCTCAGGCCCTCCAGACGCTCCACGTTGGCGGTCTTGGTCTTGAGTTCGAGAACGGCACGAGGTTGGCCGGCGAAGAAGGGGATCAGCTCACGGCTCAGCTGGGTGACAGGATCAAGGAGAAGGCTGTCCATAAATTCGCCTGTTCCCAGGCGATGGACCCTGCGTGGCGAAGAGCGCAGGTGCTCCCTGAGCTCGAGCCACATGTCGCCGAGGTTGGCGAAGAGACGGAGATTCCTTCCCGAAAGGTAGACCTGGAGGATGCAGTAGGTACAACCCAGGGAGCACTGCATGCCGAGGTGGAGGATCTGATAGCCACAGCAGAGATAGCAGCGAGTCCCCGGGCAGGCTTTGACGAACCGCCCGCGGAATCTGGCGACCTCGAGAGTCTGGCTGTCACCGCCAGCGGACTCCTCGTCGGTCACTCTCTCGACCCAATCCACCGGCACCTCGGTGTAGCAGTTCAGGATGCGGCGCACGAGCGCAGTGTCAGCAACCGCCGCCTCGATGACCAGCCGTTTGGGTAGATAGGTCATAACCAAGGTACGGAGTATTGGATGAGATCAATGCGATCCAATTCCTACTCCTCTTCCCATCACTCCATTACTCCCTCACTCCCGTCTTCCACTCTTCCCTGCCCTTCCAAAACCGTCTGGAAGTTTGGCTGCTCGGCCACAAGCGCCACAGTTCGCAGGGTCCGCGCCAGATTCTTCCCACCCTGGAAGGTGCATTCAAGGCGCCACTGAGGGCCCTCGAAGTAGGGCGGCGGTACCAGGCGCACGCCGGACGGCAGCCCCAGTTCCTGAGTCTCCTCGAGGAATCGCTCCCGCCGGGCCGTCAGGCGCGGGGTGCGCCGCCCTTGCAGGTAACGACGGATCTCCCCAGCCCGATGTCGCGCCGGGCGCCGCTCATCCCCGCGAAGGGCCACAATCGTGTCCGCCCTGAGCACCTCGGCCGGTGTCATTCCCTCCCGCCGGCCTATCTCCGCGGCGAGCTCGATGATCTCCTGCTGGACACTGACGCTGAAAGAAAACTCCCCGAACAGCGCAAAGAGGGCGCGCCGATCCGTCGGCTCTAGGGGCACGAGCGCAGAGGCGGTGCGCTCGTGCAGCCTCCCATCGGCAAGGGCGTCCAGCATATCCTTCTCAAGCCGGAGCAGCTTGAGATAACGCGAGTCTCTCCACCGGGTTCAAGACTCGCGTGGCCACGTTGTCATAGACGGCAAGACGCAGGCAGGCTTCGGGGAAAAGAGACTCGTCGAGAATCTGGCAGGTGACCGGCCCGAGCCCCAGTTCACGGCAGATCAGGAGGCGCCGGCTCCCCGAGACGATGCGGAAGCGCCCGTTCGGCCTCCCTTGCAGCAATGGGAACTGAAGCACGCCGACTGCCTGGACGGAGCGGCGAAGTGTGTCCGGCAGCGGCCCGTAGGTGATGAGGCACGAAGTGTCTTGCCAGTCGATAGTGGCGAGTGGAATGGGCTCGAAATACGGCTCAGCCATAAATCTACCCCGGTGAGCGCGTCGGTATCAGGCGAGACCTTCCCCCGTGAGCCGCTCCAGCGCCTCCACATACCGCGCCCTGGTGTTCCGCACTACCTCGACGGGAAGCTCTGGAGCCGGGGGAGTGTGGTTCCAGCCGCACCGGTCGAGGTAGTCCCGCAGGTACTGCTTGTCGAAGCTCACCTGGACTCGTCCTGGTTGATACCGGTCGGCAGGCCAGAATCGAGAGGAATCGGGGGTCAGAACCTCATCGATCAGGTGGAGCTCGCCGTCGATGAGGCCAAACTCAAACTTGGTATCGGCGATGATGATCCCCCGTGTGGCGGCCATGGCGGCACCTTTCTCGTAGAGGGCGATGCTCACATGGCTGAGCCTCTCGGCGAGAACTACCCCTACGAGCTCGGCGAGTTCATCGAAGTCGATATTGAGGTCGTGAGCACCGCCGATCGCCTTGGTGGACGGCGTGAAGATTGGGGTCTCCAGGCGATCAGCCTCCCGGAGGCCCTTTGGAAGCGGAATGCCGCACACGCTTCCATGCTTCCGATAGTCTTTCCAGCCCGAGCCGCTGAGATACCCTCGCACGATGCATTCTACCGGAAGCGGCTCTGCCTTTCTCACCAGCATGCTCCGCTGGGCGATCTCCCCACCGTAAGGACGACACACCTCAGGAAACTCCTCCACCTGAGTCGCCACCACGTGGTTGTCGATGATTCCGGACAGGGACTGGAACCAAAACGTCGAGATCTGGGTGAGGATGCGCCCCTTGTCCGGAATGGGGGTGGGCATGACCACATCGAAGGCGGAGACTCTGTCCGTCGCGACGATGAGAAGATGTTCGCCCAGGTCGTAGATGTCTCTCACCTTTCCCCGGCCCCGGAGGGACAGGCCCGGAAAATGAGTTTC
>JAGFXI010000470.1 GCA_017861095.1 Deltaproteobacteria bacterium
TCCCTATCGGCATCATCTCCGCCGTGCGCCGGGGCTCGGCCCTGGACATGGCGAGCATGTTCGCGGCGCTGTTCGGTCTCTCCATGCCCCACTTCTGGCTGGGCATCATGTTCATCCTTCTCTTCTCGGTTAAGCTCGGCTGGCTTCCCACCTCCGGCCGCGGAACCTTGGCCCAGCTCATCATGCCGGCACTGGCCCTGGGCCTCAGCCTCATGGCCATGTTCGCGAGGCTCACCCGCTCGGTGATGCTGGAGGTGCTGAGCCTGGACTACGTGCGCACCGCGAGGGCCAAGGGTCTCAAGGAACGGATCGTGATCGGCAAGCACGCGCTCAAGAACGCCCTCATCCCCCTGGTCACGGTGGCGGGGATGCAGTTCGGCTTTCTCATCGGCGGCACGGTGATCATCGAGACGGTCTTTGCCTGGCCCGGGGCGGGACGACTGGTGGTCCAGGCCATCTTCAACCGGGATTACCCTCTGGTTCAGGCCTGCGTCTTCATCCTGGCGCTCATCTTCGTCGCCGTAAATTTCCTGGTGGATATGCTCTACGTCTACCTGGATCCCCAGATCAGCTATCAGGACGAGCAATGAACGGCAAGGAAGCGGCACTCTCTCCCCAGGAGCTCCTGGAAGAACTGACCCCCAGACTGCGACTCTTCTGGGCCACGGTGAGGGATGTGGCGCGACGGAAGAGCGCGCTCCTCGGCGGGGTGATGCTGCTCCTCACCATCCTTACCAGCCTCGCCTTCCCTCTTTTCTACCCGGCGGATCCACTCGCTCAGGACCTGAGCGCCCGCTTCACCCCACCGGCGTGGGAGCAAAAGGGAAGCCTGACGCACCCTCTGGGTGCGGACAATCTGGGCCGGGACGTCCTTGCCCGGATCCTCTACGGCAGCAGAGTCTCCCTCCTCGTGGGGTTCAGTGCCGTGCTGCTGGCCGAGGGGTTCGGGATCGTGCTCGGGCTGCTCTCCGGGTTCTATGGCGGCAAGGTGGACAACCTGATCATGCGGGTTGCGGACATCTTCATGGCCTACCCGTTCATGCTCCTCACCATCTCCGTCATCGCGGTCCTCGGGAGCTCAATTCTCAACCTTATCCTCGTCCTCGGCATCTCCGACTGGACCACCTACGCCCGGACCGTCCGGGGCAGCGTCCTCTCCATCAAGGAGAAGGAGTTCGTCATGGCAGCCCGGGCCGCCGGGACGCGAAACCTGAGGATCATCACCCGTCACATTCTGCCGAACGTGATCTCTCCCCTGGTGGTGCTAGGAACCCTCCGGGTGGCAAACATTATCATCTGGGAGAGCGGACTCTCCTTTCTCGGCATGGGAGTGCCGCCGCCGATGCCCACCTGGGGGAGGATGCTGGCCGAGGGCCGGGTCTACATAACCGAGGCGTGGTGGCTGGTGACGCTACCGGGCCTCGCTATCATGCTCACCATCCTCTCTATCAATCTCCTCGGAGACGGTCTGCGGGACGCCCTGGACCCTCGGCTCAGGAACATACGATCTGGAGCAGAGCCCGCTAGTCACTCAGATCCTGGCTGCGGACCTGGACGTGGTGAGGATAGCGGAGGACATCCGCGGAGCCGGATATCGGAAGGTCGTCCCTCTGGCGGTGGATGCAGGAAACGAGGGTGAGCTTGTCCGGACGATTAGCGGGAGCGGCGTTCAGATCGTGATCTGCATGGTGCCCCCGGCTCTCGGGTACCAGGTGGCGCGGGCGGCGCTCGAGGCCGGTGTCCACTTCGTGAGCTCGAGCTACACCGGCATAATGCAGGAGCTGGACGGAGAGGCCCGGGCCAGGGGCATCACCATCCTTCCCGAGATGGGCATGGACCCGGGAATCGACCTCATCCTCGGCGCCCTCGCCGTTGCCGAGCTCGACGAGGTGCAGGGCTTCCATTCCTACGGCGCCGGAATCCCCGAGGCGAGCGCTGCCGACAATTCGCTTCGCTACAAGATCACCTGGACCTTCGACGGACTCCTCAAGGCGTATAAGCGGCCGGCACGGGTTCTTCGCGGCGGGAGGGAAATCTCCATCCCCGGCACCGAGATCTTCAGTGAAGAGCACATGCACCTCTTGGATATTCCCGGGCTCGGCACTCTCGAGGCCTACCCGAACGGAGACGCCGTCCACTACCGTGAGCTCTTTGGCATAGGACCGGGACTCACCGACATGGGCCGCTTCGCCCTCCGCTGGCCGGGCCACTGCCGCTTCTGGTGATTCCTCGACGATGAGCCGGTTGCAATCGAAGGGGCCAGGGTCTCACCCCGTCAGTTTCTGGTCCATCACCTCGGCCCAAGGCTCCAGTTCCGTCAAGGGGAGCGGGATGTGGTGATCCTCCGCGCCCAGGCTTGGGGGGTAAAGGCCGGGAAGAGACGCAAGGTGACCTATGACCTCTTCGACTACCGGGATCTCGAGACCGGGCTTTTCGCCATGAACCGGACCGTCGGGTTCACGGCGAGCATCGCCGCTCAGCTCGTTCTCGCCGGCAAGATCACGGCGAAGGGGGTGCTCTCGCCGGTTCGCCATGTGCCGCGAAGGGGGTGCTCTCGCCGGTTCGCCATGTGCCGGCGCGGCTCGTCCTCGACGAGCTCCAGAAGCGCGGGATGGAAGTGTACCACCGGGTGGAGGAACTTGATCCAAATAAGACGAAGGGCTAGACCCAAGGCGGTTCACTTGGTGCTCCAAAATGCCTCAGGGCCCCAACCATTCCGCGACAGGCTGTCCGACAGCCCCAAGAACATTCTCCTCTCCCCCTCGGGAGGGGGAGAGGATGAAAGTGAGGGGGTGAACTGTGGCGAGCATCCCCCTCACCCTTACCCTCTCCCCCAGATGGGAGAGAGGGAGCTAAGAAAAGCAGCTGTCGGACCGCCCCCGAGGGGGCATCTCTCGCCCGATGTCCTAAGTGAACAGCATTGGGGCTAAATGGGCGCGGTGAACTGCTGTGGAAGCGGCCTCCCGGCCGCGATCATTCGTCCGTCCGAAGGGGGGCGCTGCTGCAGACGGCGATCACCGAAGCGGAGCCAGATCGTGTGGGCGACTGAGATCCTTGCTGACTTCGTCAGCGTCTGGCCAAGAGAGAATATTCCCGAGACGGCCCGGGAGGC
>JAGFXI010000471.1 GCA_017861095.1 Deltaproteobacteria bacterium
ATAGAGCGTGCCGCAGCCACGAGGGGAAGATGACGTCTGCCTGCTACGGATTTCCATATGAAACCAAGCCTTTTCGGCACGCGCAGCCGTTGTCATAGGGGATCAAACATCTGCGACGTTCAGGGGCGTTCGACTTGGAGGAATACCATGGCGTACGAAACCATTCTGGTGGAAAAGCACAACCATGTGGGCATCCTGACCCTCAATCGACCCGACAAGCTGAACACCCTGAGCGTGAGGCTCTTCGAGGAGATCGTACTCGGGCTCGAGGATCTGGAGCGGGATCAGGAGGTTCACGTCGTGGTCGTGAGGGCCAACGGTCGGGCCTTCTGTGCGGGAAGGGACGTCTCGGACCCGACGGAGAGCCCCCTCGAGCGGCATGAGCACAGACGCTTTGCCAGACTGGCGGCAGCAATCGCCAAGATGGGAAAGCCTGTCATCGCCGCGGTCCAGGGTCCGGCCACCGCCGGCGGCTTCGGCCTCGCCCTCGCCTGCGACCTTGCCATCGCCTCTGACGACGCCCGCTTCGGCATGACCGCCATCAACGTCGGCCTCTTCGGTTTCGGGCCTGCCCTCGTGCTCTCCCGGTCCCTCGGCCAGAAGAAGGCCCTGGAGCTCCTCCTCACCGGCGACATCATCGGCGCTGCCGAGGCGGAACGGCTCGGGTTGGTGAACCGCGTCGTCCCCCGAGAACGGCTGGACGAGGCTGCCATGGAACTCGCGGCAGGGCTCGCCAAGAAAAGCCCGGTTGCCCTCCGAATGGGAAAGCGGGGATTTTACACCATGGCGGACATGGAATACCTCAAGGCCCTCGACTACGCCGAAGCGCTCATCTCCATCCTCCACTCCACCGAAGACGTCGAGGAGGGGATCAAGGCCTTCCTGGAAAAACGAGAGCCGGTCTGGAAGAGGCGCTGAAGAGTCCCTGGCAGTACTGAGACTGCGGAGTGGTCAAGGATCAGAGAATCTTTTCCCGAGGTCGTTTAGAAATGGTATAGTGCGCATCATTTCACCCGTCCCACAACCCCCATTACAAGGAGGAGGATTCATGAGACCCAGCCTGCGTAGTGTTTGTTGGTTGCTTCCCGTTGGCCTAACCCTGGCATTCCTCATAACGCTTCTTGCCCTGCCCACGGGCACGGCCGTCGCCCAGGAGCCGATCCTCATCGGCGTACCCCTGCCCTTCTCGCCGCCCGGCTCCGTGAGCCAGGGGAGCGAGGCGAAGGCGGGCCTCGAAGTGGCCGCCCAGATGATCAATGAGAAGGGCGGTATCCTGAAACGGCCCGTGAAACTCATCTTCGAGGACAGCCAGGGGACCCCGGAAAAGGGGCGCGCCGCGGTGGAAAAGCTCATCACCCGCGATAAGGTGGTTGCCATCGTCGGCGAGAATCACAGCTCCGTGGGCCTCGTGGTCGCCGAGGTGGCCCACAAGTACGGCATCCCCTTCATCAACGTGAATTGCTGGTCCGACGCCATCCGGGAGAAGGGCTACAAAGAGGTCTTCGGTGCCGAACTGGCCAAGGAGCTGGGGCTGAAGAACGTCCTTGCTCTTCCGGAGAACACCGACTTCGGGATAGGGCTCGCCAAGAACCTCGGCACCTACCTGAAAGAGAAGTCACCATTGACCCAGTACAAGTACGAGGTGCTGGATCGTGAGCCCGCCTGACATGGTGGTTCCCATCCTGGATCCGCCGGGCGGCTACCTGGTGATCAATCAGCTCTTCGAGCACGGCGTCGCCCCCACAGCCCAGACCTGGTTGCTCGACCTGGACGCCCTCGCCGAGCTCCCTGACTTCTGGGACAACGTCGGCGACGGTGGCAAGTTCCTCATGGGAGTTGCCCTCTTCCATCCCAAGATGAAGCTCACCGACCTGGGCAACACGGTACGCGATCGCCACATGAAGGCCACCCAACGGGAGGCGAGCCGAGTGGTGTTCCAGGGATTTGACGCCCTGTGGGTCGCGGCGGACGCCATCAACCGGGCCGGCTCGACCAAGCCTGACGCGGTGATCGCGGCGCTCCAGAAGACCAAGCTCGTTGCGAGTCGCGGGACCGTCACCTTCGATACCAAACCGGGCCCCACCTTCCAGCAGTGGGTGGATATGCCCTATGCCATCATCCAGTTCACCAAGGTGAAGCAGCCCCTCGCCGAGGCGACCATTGTGTACCCGCCGAGCATGGCGACCGCGACGCCGGTGAAACCGTAGCCAACCACTCCTCCCCCCGCCCTGTCTCGCGGGGCGGGGGGAGCCGCGCCCCGCGCAGGGCAGCGCCCCACTGGGATGGAGTATCAGCCACTGCTCGGCCGACCCTGGAACGGACCCCCCCTATGCTCATCGTCGACATCATCGTCAGCGGGCTCATGATGGGCTCCTTCTACGGCCTCATGGCCATCGGCCTCACCCTCATCTTCGGCATCCTCAAGGTGGTGAACTTCAGCCACGGCGAGTTCTTCATGGTCGGGGCCTACGCCTATACGCTCCTGCTCCTCAATTTCCTGGGAACCCTCGTTGGCCTTGCCACCGAGCGCCTCCTCATGCGCCCCCTCTACCGGACCTACTCCGAGTGGGGCGTCATGCGGGACGAGTACGCCATCATCGTCACCTTCGGCCTCTCCCTCTTCCTGATGAACCTCGCCAACCAGATCATCGGCCCCTACCCCTTCCGCGGGC
>JAGFXI010000222.1 GCA_017861095.1 Deltaproteobacteria bacterium
TTGTCGGCTGGTGGTTGAGCCTTCGTGTCTTTCCCCCCATGACCCAACCCGAATCGCCGACCCCGCGAGATGATCTCTCGTGGCAGCCGTACACACCGGAGAAACTTCTCGCTGCAGCTGGGGCGCAGCGCTGGGTCGTGGTGGATTTCACCGCTGACTGGTGCCCCAACTGCGTCCTCGTGGAGCGAGCTACCCTGCAAGATCAGCGGGTGCGTCAGACTTTCCAAGACCGCAACGCTCTCCTCCTCAAGGCAGATCTCACCCGCGACAATCCTCCGGCAAAACTCCTCCTCGAACGCATGGGAAGTCGAAGCATCCCGTTTCTCGCCATCTTCCCACCGGGAGAACGATTCTGGCATCCTTTCTTCCTCCGGGATATCTACCGCGCCGATGACGTACTCTCCATCTTCGCTCACGAGGGTGGAGGGTAGCCGGCCCAAGGGCGGCTGGCCTGTCTCGCGCAAGAAAGAGGGATTTCTCGCCCGCTACCCCTGGCGGGATAGCTCGAGCTCTCAGAGAACACAGAGTGGGGTTTCTTTGGCCTGATTTCGCGAGGGGAGAAATCAGGCCAAGCGCTCCGCGCCCAGGACCGCATCGATCCCGCAGTTGCGGGATTGCAGCACAGAAGGAAGGCCATATCCGAATGGTTCGTGCATGATGCGAGCTACAGCAGACCCTTGCCTCTGAGCGCCGCCATGGCGCGACCGCTTACCGTAGTCACCCGACTGAGGAGCACGCTCAGTTCTTCTCGCGCCGCCGGCAACTGCACCAGGCGCACGAACCCCTCCACTAGCTCGATCCTGGCATCCAAACCACGAAGATCTTCACCGCCGAGGACCCTCGCTGCAAGTCTGAGGTCACCGGCCACTGCCGCGATAACGGTGCGGAACAGAGCGAGCGCGCCCTGCCGTTCTGGCCCCTGGAGACTGGCGAGCGTATCCAGCACCTGACCGACGGCAAGAAGCTCGGCCTTTAGTCGTTCGCCGTAGGTAAAGGCGAGGATCTCTCTCTTCTCTTCTTCCCGCGTCATGGCCCTTCTCCCAGCAGGTTGACGTCTTGAGCCATCTCTTGTTCGCACAACGGGCGCGTGGTGATCACCGGAAAGTGAATGATTTTTACCGCTAGCCTCCATTATCCACGAACCACCTTCTGCGACCGCGGATATGGCCATCCTTCCGGGCGTCCTCGGCGCTTGACAAAGGCAGGCCGCGGTTGTCTTCAGGAGTCGGCCACGGTAATATGAGCTACTCCCTCGAACGGCAAGAGGCACACTGCATTGGGTTGGGATCGTCCCGCGGACGCCCGACGGTGGCTGGACAATGAAGCCAGATCGCGATTACTACAAGATACTTGGTGTCGCCAAGAGCGCGACTTTCGATGAGATCAAGGGCCGATTCCGGCAACTGGCTCTCCGCTACCATCCTGACCGCAACCCCGGCAGTTCTCGCGCCGAGGAACGGTTCAAGCTGGTAGCCGAAGCGTACCACGTGTTGAGCGACCGACATCGGCGCCGTGTGTACAATGAAGGGGGCCATCGGGGCCTTCGCGACACGGGTTTCCAGGGCTTCCGCCACAGCGAAGAGGTGTTCACCACACTGGGTGCGGAGCTGTTCGCCTTTCTGGGAATTTCAGGCAAGCAGCCGCACCGGGGTCCGCTCCCCGGCGCCGATCTTTGCCTCACCGTGGCCCTGTCCGCCGTCGAGGCGGCGCAGGGGGTGCAGAAGTCGCTCGAGATCACCCGGATGGAAGGCTGTAAACACTGCGAGGGCACCGGCGTCCGGCCCAGCTCGGAAAGGCACCCGTGCCCCACGTGCGGGGGAAGTGGTACCTTCAGCGGCTCGCTTGGCATCTTCGCTGCCGCCGACGCCTGCCCCAGGTGCAACGGCGACGGCCGTGTCGCCCAAGCCTCCTGTAACGTCTGTGAAGGTCGCGGGCGCTACGAAACTCGCCACGTCATGACGGTGGCCGTTCCTGGAGGAGCCACCGACGGGATGCGTCTCAAGTTTCCCCGGGAAGGGGACGGCGGCGATTACGGCGCTCGCCCGGGCGACCTCTACTTGGAGCTGCGGATTCGGCCGGAACCGTGGAGAGAACCAGAGGAGCGTAAACAGAACAAAGGCTCGTGTCAGAGGACTCTCGCGCGGAGGTGATCATGGGGAAGCTCAGTCATTTCGACGACGCCGGGCGGGCTCGCATGGTGGACGTGGGAGCCAAGGCCGCAACCGAACGTCGCGCTGTGGCCATCGGGCGGATTCACATGCAGCCCGAGACTCTGGAGCTTATCACCTCCGGAGGCGTGGCAAAAGGGGACGTCCTCGGAGTTGCCCGCACGGGTGGGATTATGGCTGCCAAGCGCACCAGCGAGCTGATACCCCTCTGCCACCCGATTCGGGTCACCAGCCTCGCCATAGACTTCACCCCCGAACCCGCGAGCTCGGCCGTCTCCATTCGGGCGACGGTGAAGGCGAGCGATCGCACCGGAGTCGAGATGGAGGCCCTTGTTGCGGTCTCCGTGGCCGCCTTGACCATCTACGACATGTGCAAGTCTTACGACCGGGCCATGCGTATCGACGCCATCCAGTTGGTCGAGAAGAGCGGAGGCAGGAGCGGCCACTACCGGGCGTCGGGACTCAAGACCTAATGGCGTTTTATCCTTTACTTATAGGTTGTCCTGTGTTAAAAAGACGCTTTCCACAGAAACGAGCGGGAGAACGACCCCATGGACAAGGAGAGACTCGAGTACTTCCGGCAGATCCTCACCGAAAGGCTTCGTGAGCTCCTGAGCGAGGCGGAAAAGACCGTCACCGGGATGACCGCGAGCGGGGAGAATTTCCCTGACCCAACTGATCGAGCCTCGCTGGAGTCGGACCGAAACTTCATGCTCCGCATCCGCGACCGGGAACGGAAGCTGATCTCCAAGATCCGAAGCGCCCTCGATCGGGTTGACTCGGGCGAGTTCGGTATCTGTGAGATGTGCGGTGACGACATCGGCGAGGAACGGTTGTTGGCCAGGCCGGTCACGACGCTCTGCATCAACTGCAAGAAGCGGCAGGAAGCCATGGAAAAGGCGCGCGGGATTTAGCCTTCCCCCCGCCGAAAGGTGTATCCCCTTCAGGCGCGCCGTCTTCCGCAGTGGATTCACTTCACCTAATCTCCCCCACTCCCACCATCAGTCAGTCGCAGGTGCTCCACATCGCCGGCATGTACCACTGTCCGGGAGCCATCTCTCCGTTCGACCACCAACGCGCCCTCGTTGTTTACTTCGAGGGCCGTTCCTTCCACCGTCGTCTGCCCAAGCAACACCCGGACCTGTCGACCTAAGGTAGCGGCGTGTCCGCGCCATTCGTCCAAGATGGGAGAGGAGTTCCCCATTTTCAACCGCTCATACCAATTCTCGAGCTCAACGAATAGCTCCGCTGCGAGGGCGGACCGCTCCACCAGGCGCCCGACCTCCAACCTGAGGGAGGTGGCCAGAGCCTCCAGGGGCCGCCCCAGATCCGCCGCCGTGTGATTCACGTTAATGCCCACACCGACCACTACATAGGCGATTTGCTCCGCAGCAGCCTCTGCCTCGGTGAGAATCCCGGCTACCTTTTTTCCCCTGATGAGGATGTCGTTAGGCCACTTGATCTTGGGTGATAGGCCCGTCTGTGCGGAAATCGCTCGTACGACGGCCACGGCCACGGCCAGCGTCAAAAGCTGGACCTGGTTGGGAGGAAGGGCGGGTCGCAGAATCAAGGAGTAGTAAAGGCCCACCCCCGCAGGTGAGTGCCACGTGCGGCCTTGCCGGCCCCGACCGCTGAGCTGCCGCTCGGCCAGGACGGCAGTTCCCTCGGCTTCGCCTTGACGGGCAAGCTCCTGGGCCACCCGGTTGGTCGAATCGAGATCCTGAAAATAGTGGATATCCCTGCCCAGCCATCGACTGGTCAGTCTCTTGAGTACTTCCTGTTTGAGCGCCATCCCCTATCTCCACCTCACGGCGGACACCATGGCTTCGATGCCCTCAAAGACCGCCCTCGGCAAAACCCCAAATACCGAACCCCAGTTAAGCGCAATGCTGTTCACTTGGGCCATCGCGCGAGAAAGTTCCCTCGCATCCTCTCCTCTAGGGATCTCGGTCTCCTCACTCTCAGAGAACCGACACAGGTCTCCAAAATCAGAAAAAGCTACGAAGCGCAGTACAGCTGTGCCTTACCTCACACAGGCGCTCTCCACGACATGGGTTCCTGTGTTTCCCACAAAACCACCATTATCAAGAAGGTGATTTTTGAGCGGAAGGACCCGGCCAATGTGGCCCGAGAGTCCAACCACAGTCAGGCCGCGGTGGATCGCTACCTGAAAGACTACCATCGGGTCAAAACCCTCTACCGGCTCAACAAGGACGTGGACTTCATCCACCTGGCCACCCAGATTGCCAAACATGTGATCGCCCAATACATCCA
>JAGFXI010000223.1 GCA_017861095.1 Deltaproteobacteria bacterium
GGCGGCGGCATGGGGGGCATGATGTAAGCCTGTCCACTGACCAGAGGTTTGCGCCGGAGCGCTAAGTCGAGACCCACACCCGTGAGCGGGGGTGGGTCTTTGCTTTCAGGGGGGATCGCCCCTTGACAATGGGGGGCGGTGTGGTAATGTCCACTCGTTTTCACTGTAACCCTAACAAGATATCGGAACCTCTGGAGTGAAGGATGGATTACAAGAAGACTCTCAATTTGCCCCAGACCGATTTTCCCATGAAGGCCAACCTAGCGAAGCGGGAGCCGGAGATTCTCCGGACTTGGGAAGAGATGGACCTCTACGGCACCCTCCGGCGGATGAGCAAGAGCCGTCCCCGTTACGTGCTCCACGATGGTCCGCCATACGCGAACGGCCGCATCCACATGGGGCACGCCCTCAACAAGATTTTGAAGGACATGATCAGCCGCTCCCGGCAGATGACGGGATACGACAGTGTCTATGTGCCTGGCTGGGACTGCCACGGACTGCCCATTGAGCATCAGGTGGAGAAGGAGCTGGGAAGTCGGAAGCTCGAGATGAGCCAGCTGGAGCTGAGGCGTCACTGCCGCGCCTATGCCGAGAAGTTTGTCGATATTCAGCGGGAGGAGTTCAGACGCCTCGGCGTGGTGGGCGACTGGTTGCGACCCTACCTGACCATGTCCTTCGACTACGAGGCAACCATCGCGAGGGAGCTGGGTAAGTTCATCACCCAGGGCAGTGTCTACAAGAGCAAGAAGCCGATCCACTGGTGCCTGTCCTGCCGGACCGCCCTTGCTGAGGCGGAGGTGGAGTACGAGGATCGCCGCTCGCCTTCCGTCTATGCGAGGTTTCCTCTTATCTCCGATCTCTATGGCAAGGTTCCCGGCCTCGCTGGCAGGCGCGTCTTCGTGCTCATCTGGACGACAACCCCATGGACTATTCCGGCGAATCTCGCCATCGCCCTCCATCCGGACATTCTCTATGCTATGGTTGCCTCCGGAGACGAGGCCTGGATCATGGCAGAGGGCCTGGTGGAACAGGTGATGGCCAAGGCGGGGGTCTCCCCGTACGAGATTGTCGCCCGTCTTCCGGCTCGGGAACTCGAAGGGCTGAAGTGCCATCATCCCTTCATCGAGCGGGACTCCCTTCTCGTGCTCGGCTCCTATGTCACCACGGACACCGGCACAGGCTGTGTGCACACCGCCCCCGGTCACGGCCGTGAGGACTACGAGACCGCCCTGGCCTACGGGCTCGAGATCTACTCACCTGTGGACGGTGCCGGTCGCTTTACTGAGGACGTACCCTTTTTCGCCGGGCAACAGGTATTCGCGGCCAATCCGGCAATCACCGACAAGCTTGCCGAGGTAGGAAGCCTCGTGCACCATGAGTCGATCAACCACTCATATCCCCATTGCTGGCGCTGCAAGGAACCGGTCATCTTCCGGGCCACGGAACAGTGGTTCATCGGGATGGAAACGAACGGCCTGCGCCGGAAGGCCTTGGAGGCGATCAAGAACGAAGTGGAGTGGATCCCGAGCTGGGGCCAAGAGCGCATCTTCGGCATGATCGCCAACCGACCGGATTGGTGTATATCGAGACAGCGGGCCTGGGGCGTCCCGATCACGGTGTTTTACTGTGACGGCTGCAGCGAGGTGCTGGCAACGCCGGAGGTTTTCGACCACGTGGTGGCGCGATTCGAGGCAGAGGGGGCTGACGTCTGGTTTTCCGCTGAGCCAACCGCCCTGCTGCCTCCGGGATCCGTGTGCGGGAAGTGCGGCGGTACCAGTTTCACGAAGGAGATGGACATCCTCGACGTGTGGTTTGATTCCGGAGTGAGCCAGGCGGCTGTGCTCGAGCGTCGGGAAGATTTACACTGGCCCGCGGATCTCTACCTTGAAGGGAGCGATCAACATCGCGGCTGGTTCCACAGCTCACTCCTTGCTGCGGTGGGGATCCGCGACCATGCCCCCTATCGCACGGTCCTCACCCACGGCTTCGTGGTGGACGGTTTCGGGCGGAAGATGTCCAAGTCCGTGGGAAACGTTATCGCTCCGGAAGAGGTGATCAAGAAGTTCGGTGCCGAGATTCTTCGGCTCTGGGTGGCGGGAGAGGACTACCGAGACGACATCCGCCTCTCGGACGAGATTCTCCAGCGGCTCTCCGAGGGCTATCGCAGAATCCGGAACACCTGCCGGTTCCTCCTCGGCAATCTCCACGGCTTCGACCCCGAGCGTGACCGAGTGAGCGTGGAAGCCATGGAATCGCTAGATCGTTGGGCTCTCCATCGCCTTCAGGGGTTGGTGCGCCGGGTTCGGTTGGCCTACCAGCGCTTCGAGTTTCACAAGATCTACCACGCCATTCATAACTTTTGCGTGGTTGACCTCAGCGCCTTCTACCTGGACGTGTTGAAGGATCGGCTCTACGTCTCGGCTGCGGTCTCGCGGAAGCGGCGGTCGGCGCAAACGGCGCTCTTCGAGATCACGGCCTCCCTGCTCCGTCTCATGGCTCCCATCCTCGTCTTTACGGCGGAGGAGGTCTGGCAGCATCTTCCCGCTTTCCCGGGCAAGACGGCAAGCGTCCACCTGACCCAGTTGCCCGAGCCGGTCGCCGCCTACGAAGACGAGGCCCTGGACGAGTGGTGGGCACAAGTCCTCGAGGTTCGAGGCGAGGTGAACCGCGCCATCGAGCTCGCCCGGGCCGACAAGGTGGTAGGCCATTCCCTTGACGCCGAGGTGAGCCTGAGCCTGCCCGACCAACTCCGGGATCTCCTCCGCGGTCAGGAGGAACTCCTCAGCCGGGTCTTCATTGTCTCTAAGGTGAGCCTCAGCCAGGCCGAAGGGATCAAGGATGGGATCGAGGCACTCGCCGTTCCCGGACTGGTGATCCAGGTGAGGCCGGCTCCCGGGGCCAAGTGCGCCCGCTGCTGGGTCCATCAGGAGAGCGTGGGCGCCCATAGGGAGCATCCCGAGATCTGCAGCCGGTGTCTGGAGGAGTTGGGGATCACGGGATCAGGGGTTCATTCGTGAAGCGATTCGTATGGCTCTTCGTCGGCCTGACGGGTGCCATCCTGGTACTCGATCAGGTGACCAAGGCGCTGGTGAGCGCCGCCCTAAGACTCCACGAATCAAGATCGATCATCCCGGGGTTCCTAAGCCTCACCCTCGTTCACAACACTGGTGCTGCGTTTGGAATTCTGGCCGGCGAGAGCTCTCCGCTGAGAACCGCATTCTTCCTGGTCGTCTCGGTCGTGGCCATGGGGGTCGTGCTCTGGCTCCTCTTACGACTCCGGCCGGAGCAGAAGGTTGAGGCCGTGGCCTTATCCCTGATCTTCGGCGGCGCGGTAGGAAACGTCATCGACCGGATCCGTTTCGGCAAAGTGATCGACTTCATCGACGTGTTCTACAGGAGTTACCACTGGCCGGCCTTCAACGTGGCCGATGCCGCCATCAGCGTCGGTGTCTTCCTTTTATTCTGGTGTCTCATCCTTGGCAAGGACCGTCTTGCAGACTAGCAGGTCGTTGAAAGACTCGTTTCATGCTGGAGCAAGAGCCTATCTCGTGCCGTCCAATCGCGGCTACCCTTCGGTGCAGTTCAGGACCCCGCTTGTCCCGAGCTTGTCGAGGGGAGCCTGTCGAGGGAGAAGCCGCTCCCAGTGCGTTCCTGCTCACAGAGCCTACCGCTCGGAGATGGGGATGGCCATATCCGCGGTCGCAACAGTGGTTACATAATGCAGGCTAGACGAGTAAGGACTGGGGTCAGCGACCCGCCAGATATTCACGCCAGGGTGACGGGAAAATCGGAAGACCTGATTTTTTTCTTGATTTTCTAACTGGAACGGAGTAAAAGATTCTGATTCGCTGGCGTAGCTCAACGGTAGAGCAGCTGATTTGTAATCAGCCGGTTGCGGGTTCGAATCCCATCGCCAGCTCCAGAGGGAGTGTTATGGGCTTCGCCGAAGAGGCCCGAAGACGCGGAGAGGTTCCCGAGCGGTCAAAGGGAGCAGACTGTAAATCTGCCGGCGTAGCCTTCGGAGGTTCGAATCCTCCCCTCTCCACCATCGTGAAGAACGTAGGAGATAGTGGTAGCGGACCATTATCGCTAGGCACTACGCCCCTTGCCAACTGCCAGGCCGACGGAAAGGTATCGCCTCGTTCGTTGAGGACCTTTCAGGGTGCCCATGGTCCGTACCCCAGAATGCCTCACATGTTGAGCCCACGTAGCTCAGTTGGTAGAGCACTTCCTTGGTAAGGAAGAGGTTCACCGGTTCAAGCCCGGTCGTGGGCTCCATTCACTTTATCTCCTCGGCAAAGTAAGGAATCCAGCCTGCGCCAAAGATAACGTTACGGAGGAGGGACCGCCATGGGGAAGAGGAAGTTTGAGAGGACGAAGCCGCACGTAAACGTTGGGACGATTGGGCACATTGATCATGGGAAGACGACGTTGAC
>JAGFXI010000224.1 GCA_017861095.1 Deltaproteobacteria bacterium
TCTGCGCTGAGCAATAACTCGATGGCTCACAAGACGAGAGAAGGACCGCCATGTCCGGCCAGGAGCTGAACACCTCCCTCTCCGATCTGGCCCTGCAGCAGCCGGTTACCTCCGTCAAGGGGGTGGGGCCGCGGCTGGAGAAGTTCCTCCGCGCCAGGGGCATCACCACCATCGAGGACATCCTTTTCAACCTCCCCCTCGGCTACCTGGATCAGCGCGGCGGCTTAAAGATCAGCGGCCTTCGCCCGGGAGAGTACGTGAGCTTCGTCGCCACCCTGGTCAACGCCGGTGAGGTGCGGTACCGGCGGCGCAGGGTCTTCGAGGCCGTCTTCACCGATGGGAGCGGCCTAGTGACCGCCAAGTGGTTCCACTACGGGAGCTGGCTTTCCCAGCGGCTGAGAGGATTCAAGGGGAAGCTCAGGGTGAGCGGCACTCTCCGCCTCTTTGGCGGGAAGCTCGAGGTGCATCACCCGGAGCTGGAGGAGGTCGAAGGGGCAACCGAGGAAGACGGCGCCGTCGTCCCCCGCTACAGCCCGGTCCCGGGAATTCCACCCAGGACCTACAGGCGGATCATCGACCAGGTGGTCGAAATGTACGTTCCCCACGTTCCGGAGACCCTGCCGCCCGCGGTCCGTGACTACTTCAAGCTTCTCGATCTCCAGGCCGCCCTCCGCCAGGTGCATTTTCCCACCGAGATGCCGGATCGGGGCGAACTTTCTCCCGGACTTCGCCGGCTCGTCTTCGAGGAGCTTTTCTTTCTCGAGCTCCAGATTGTCCGGGGCAAAGAGGAGCTCTCTCGCCGAACCGGACACGCCATGACCCTGGATCGGGATTTTCTCCGCCGCGTGGGCAGGCTCCTCCCCTTCACTCTCACGAAGGCCCAGAGGCGGGTGATGCGGGAGATCGCCGCCGACCTCGCCGGGGGCCGGCCCATGAACCGCCTGCTCCAGGGAGATGTGGGCTGCGGCAAGACCATCGTCGCCCTCCTCACCGCCCTCATCGTCATCGCCAACGGCTTTCAGGCCGCGGTCATGGCGCCAACCGAGATCCTCGCCCACCAGCATCTGGTCAACATGGAGCCCTATGCCCGGGCCCTGGACATCCCCCTCACCCTCCTCACCTCGCGCCTCAGGGCGCGTGAGAAGCAGAGCCGCACCGAGGCCATCGCCAGCGGCGAGGCGCGGCTCGTCATCGGCACCCACGCCCTGATCCAGGAGGCCGTCGCCTTCCACCGGCTGGGGCTCGTCATCATCGACGAGCAGCACCGCTTCGGGGTGATGCAGCGCCTGGCCCTCCGCCGGAAGGGGGGGAGCCCCCACGTCCTGGTCATGACCGCGACCCCCATTCCCCGCACCCTCGCCATGACCCTCTACGGGGATCTCGAGGTCTCGGTGATCGATGAGCTCCCTCCCGGTCGCATCCCTGTCGAAACTCGCGTGATCGAGGCCGAGGAACGGGGCCGGGTGTACGAGGTGCTCCGGCGGGAGTTCGCGGCCGGGCACCAGGCCTATATTATCTACCCCCTCGTGGAGGAATCGGAGAAGTCGGACCTCAAGGACGTGACCACCATGACCGACCACCTTCGGCGTCAGGTGTTCCCGGGTATAGGCATCGCCATGCTCCACGGGCGGATGCCCGCAGAGGAGAAGCAGGAGATCATGGAGGCCTTTGTCGCCAAGCGGGTCAACCTCCTCGTCGCCACCACCGTCATCGAGGTGGGGATCGATGTCCCCGATGCGACGGTGATGGTGATCGAGCATCCGGAGCGCTTCGGCCTCTCTCAGCTCCACCAGCTCCGCGGCCGGGTGGGCCGAGGCGGTGACCGCTCCTTCTGCTTCCTCATCCACGAGGGGGGCGGCCTCGAAACCAGGCAGCGCCTCGCCGTCATGGAAGAGACCAACGACGGCTTCCGCATCGCCGAAGAGGACCTCCGGCTCCGGGGTCCGGGTGAGCTCATCGGCCTCCGCCAGCACGGCATCACCGACCTCAGGCTCGCCGACCTGGTGCGCGATGCGACCATCCTCGCCGATGCTCGCCGGGCCGCCCTCGCCCTTTTTGAGAAAGACCCCGAGATCGTGAAACCCGCCCACGCCGCCATCCGGGCCAAGATCGAGCGCCAGAGCCGCCGCGCCGCCGAGCTCCTCGAGACCTCGTGAAGAATCCCCCTCACCTTCGTCCTCCCCCTCCTGAGGCTTGCCCGCCTCCAGAGGGGGGAGAGCAGAATGTTCTTGGCTTGACAACAAGGCGATGGTTTCACTAAGGTATTCGGGAAAACAGGAAATCTCTCCACGATCTCGAGCATCATCACATAACCGGAGCAAGACGACGGCGATGGAGCGGAAGATGGAGCGCGGAGAAATCGAAAAGGCGACGGAGTACTATGCAGCACTCCGTCGGCGAATCCTCGCAAGCATGATCATCATTCCCGTTGTTCCCTTCATTCTTGTGCTGCTCACCGGATTTTATTATTTTAGCAATTCGCTGCAGGCAAACACCGAGTCAAAGATCAGGCGAGTAGCTGAAGGTCATTCTCAGTTGATTGATTCGTTTCTCCACGAGAGAATGGCAGACCTTCAATTGATTATGGATACCTATGGGTATGATCGCCTGGCAAATCAGAGTACTGTCGATCAAGTGTACGCGAATTTGCAGAAGATGGGGACCGCCTTTGTTGATCTGAGTGTGTTCAACGAGGAGGGAGTTCACGTCGCTTACCATGGCCCCTTCCAGCTTCTCGGGAAAATATATCGCGAGTGGTTCTGGTACAAGGAGGTAGTGAAGGAAGGGCGCTACATCAGTGACATGTTTCTCGGCTATCGCAAACTGCCCCACATCGTCATCGCCCTCCGCCAGCAACGGCCTGTGGGGACCTGGGTTATTCGCGCTACCATCGACAGCGACTACTTCACCAACTGGGTGGGGAATATCCGGATCGGCAAGACCGGCGAGGCATATCTCTTGAACAAGGAGGGCCAGTTTCAGACCCAGCCGCGCTCGGGTGGAAAGCTCATGGCGGAAGATCCGGATGCAAGCAAGTACATCATGGCTCACGAGGGAACCCGGATATTCGCGGGCGAAGACTCGACCGGAGAACGTTACCTCTACGCTACCGTGTGGCTGAAAGAGAAAGACTGGCTCCTGGTGGTGCGACAGGCGGAGGCGGATGCCTTCAGCGCCCTTCGAACCGCCACGTACCTCGCCATCGTCAGCGCCATCCTTGGCGCCATCGGCATTGTGTCCCTGGCCTTCTACGTGACCGGCCGGATCATCGGGCGCATGGAAAAGATGGATGCGGAGAAGGGCCAGCTCTCCAGGCAGCTCATCGTCGCCGAGCGGCTTGCGGAGCTGGGGGAGATGTCGGCCGGCTTCGCCCACGAGATCAACAACCCTCTTCAGATCATCCGGTCCGAGCAGACCCTCACGGAGATGATCCTCGGGGAGATGCGGGACCGGGGCGACGTTCAGGCCTCGGAGGACCTCGACCAGGTCTTCGATTCCATCCGGCAGATTCAGGTCCAGGTCGATCGCTGTGGCCAGATCACTCGGGGCATTCTCAATTTCGCTCGCCGCGAAGAACCCCTCCTTCAGACCTGTGATTTTCGCAGCTTCATCCCCCAGGTCATCGGCCTGGTGGAGAGAAAAGCCGGGGTGAGCGGCATCGCCATCAGGCAGGATATCGCGGCGGATACTCCTGCCCTTCGCGCCGATCCCGGCCAGCTGCAACAGGTGATGCTGAATCTCTTCAACAACGCCATGGATGCCATCGCCGCCAAACACGGGTCGGCCGGGGGCGAGATCGTCATCGGGGTGCGGCCCTCGGGCGACGGCCTGGTGGAGATCACTGTCACCGACAACGGCTCCGGCATCAGCCCCGACAATCTGGCGAGGGTGTTCACCCCCTTCTTCACCACCAAGGCGGTGGGCAAGGGAACAGGCCTGGGGCTCGCGGTCTGCTACGGCATCATCAACCACATGGGTGGGACCATCCAGGTGAGCAGCACCCCAGGCGAGGGAACCACCTTCACCATCCAGTTGCCCGCTTCAACGTGAGCGGCGTCACCCTTCCGGGCTGTCGCGGCCGGATAGCAGCCGGGACTGCCCGTGCACGGAGAGAGGGAGATGGAAAAGATGCGCGTTATGCTGGTGGATGATGAAGAGCGGTTTCTGGCGACGACCAGTAAGCTTCTGACGCGGAAGGGCTATGAGGTCATCACCGCGGCGAGCGGCGCGGAGGCCCTGCGCCGCCTCGCGGAGTGCACCGTTCACGTGGTGGTCTTGGACGTGAAAATGCCCGGCATGGATGGAATTGCCGCCCTCAAGGGGATTAAGAAGATTTCTGCGGACGTGGAGGTCATTTTGTTGACGGGACACGCCACTGTAGAATCGGCGGTGGAAGGACTGAACGCCGGGGCGAGCGACTACCTGGTAAAGCCCT
>JAGFXI010000225.1 GCA_017861095.1 Deltaproteobacteria bacterium
CCCCTGATCCCCTTTCTTCGAAAAACGAAAAGCCTCCATCAAGGTTCCTCCGGTGACTTGAGCCTTCCCCAGCCCGCATTATACACGAACCACCTGCTGCGACCGTGAATATGGCCGCCCGGGGGTCCTCGGGTCTCGCACCTCGCGACGTACTGAACAAGTACGCATCAGGTCTGAATCCCGTGGTACCGCGGGATGGTTGCCCCGTTGCACAACGATCTCCACGATCTCGCGACGGCGTCTCGTGCATAATGCGGGCTAGCCGCAATACAGGTTACTTGAAGGGTCGAAAGTGTCCCCGTCTCCGAAGAATCCCCCCAACCCGCGTTTCGCAAAGGGGGGCGACGGGGGATCTCTTCCGAGGGACACCCTAAGTGAACATCATTGGGGCTAGCCGTTAAGGGCTCCACAGTCCTAACGCAGCTCAACGACTTTGTCCCACTGACTTGACCTTGCTCTCGATCCGTCCGCCAGGCCCTTTCCTGTAGTCCACCTTGAGGGTCATGTACACCCGATCGCAGTCTTTCCTGAGCTCTCCAAGGCAGCGGCCCACGAGGCCGATGACCTCCTCCCACTCCCCTTCAATGGTTGTACCCATGGGCCCGACTTGATACTGCAGGCCGCTCTCTCGAATGATCTTCACCGCCCTCGTTACATAGGAGCTCACGCTTCCACCCTTGTCCACCGGGAAGATTGAAAAATCGATGAGGACGCTCATACCTTCTCCTCTCCTTAGCCCGCATTAAGCACGAGCCACCTGCCGCGACCGGAGTGGGGTACGGCGCGGCACGCGGAACCGGCTCACGCCGAAGCTCAACCATGTTGATAAAACCACGCCGCGCATATTTCAGGAGGGAGTATAGTCAAAGGCGGAATCCCCTGTCAATTACGCAACGATTCTAGAGTTTTGCTCCCCGATCAGTCGGTGGCCTCCCGGTGGCCTGGACGGCTCCGGGGGTTGACTGCGTCCGACTCGAGGCACCCGTGCCGGGAGACTCGAAAAGCCAGAAAATCCTGGCCTCCGAGAACCTTGACTTTCCTCTTCTCAACGTTTCTAATTGCGTCTCGGAGGAGAGTGCATGGACGCCATCCGCCGAGAGATTGGCAACTTTGGCTTGACCTCAGCCAGCAACATTTAGTAGCTTAAATTATTGACCTGCGTGAATGTATTTTTTTTCACAATCCTACAATTCTCGTTTCAATGGAAAAGGATTTTCCACCATGGATAACTCTGGAAAGTCTGAGGGCACATCCGTCTTGGGTTCAGTTATGGTCGTCGGTGCCGGCATCGCCGGCATGCAGGCCGCACTGGACCTAGCCGAGTCAGGGTTCTTCGTTCATCTGGTAGAACAGTCGCCCGCCATTGGCGGGGTAATGGCCCAGCTCGACAAAACGTTCCCCACCAATGAATGTGCCATGTGAATTATCTCGCCCAAGCTGGTCGAGGTCGGCCGGCACATCAACATCAAGCTCCACACCAGCACCTCGCTGCAATCGATTTCGGGTCAGGAGGGCAACTTCACCGTCAACCTCCACAAGAGGCCTCGGTATATCGACCTGGGGACCTGCACCTCCTGCGGTGATTGCGCCCAGGCTTGCCCGGTGGAGCGGCTCAAGGAGTTCGACGAAAATCTGGGGACCCGCAAGGCCACCTACAAGCCTTATGCCCAGGCCATCCCTGGGGCCTATGTCATCGAGAAGCTGGACAAGTCACCCTGCACCAACAAGTGCCCCAACCACGTCAACGCTCACGGCTATGTGGCTCTGATCCGCCAGGGCAAGTATCGGGAGGCCCTGGAGGTCATAATGAACACCCTGCCCCTTCCCGGGGTCATCGGCCGGGTGTGCCCACATCCGTGTGAGAGCGTCTGTCGCAGGCAGCAGGTGGAGGAGCCCGTCTCCATCTGCGCCCTCAAGCGGTTTGTCGCCGACCGGGTGGACGTTGAGGAACTGCCCCTTCCCGAAGTCCAGAAACGGGATGAGAGGGTGGCGATTATCGGGGCGGGTCCTGCCGGTCTCACCGCCGCGTATTTCCTCGCCAAAGAAGGCTTCGGCGTAACCATGTTTGAGGCCCTCCCCGTAGCCGGCGGCATGCTGAGGGTGGGGATTCCCGACTACCGGCTGCCACCGGCGGTCCTGGAAAAGGAGATCCGCGCCATCACCCGCCTCGGCGTGGAGATCAGATTCAATACCGCCCTCGGCCGTGACGTGACCATCGACGGCCTCTTTGCCGACGGCTACAAGGCGGTCTACCTTGCCATCGGCGCCCACCGGAACATTCCTCTTGGTATCCCCGGCGAGGAGAGCGAGGGGTGCATCGCGGGCGTGGAGTTTCTCCGCAAGGTGAACCTGGGCGAGATCACCACCCTTCCGGGACGAACGGTGATCGTCGGCGGCGGTGACGTCGCCATCGACGCGGCGCGCTGCGCTCTGCGGCTGGGTGCCTCGGAGGTGACCATCCTCTATCGCCGCACCCGAACTGAGATGCCTGCTCGCGCCGAGGAGATCGAGGATGCCTTGGCCGAGGGCATCAAGATCCAGTACCTCGTTGCTCCCAACAAGATCGTTACCGAGGGGAAACGGGCGGTGGGCATCGAGTGCCTGCGCATGGAGCTCGGGGAGCCCGATGCCAGCGGCCGGCGCCGTCCCATCGCCATTCCCGGAAGCGAGTTCGTCCAGCCGGCCGACTTCATCATTCCCGCCATCGGCCAGCAGGCCGACGTCGCGCCTCTCGCCAAGGTCGCCGGCGTCGAGATCAGCCGCCGTGCCACCATCGAGGTGGACCCGATCACCTTCGCCACTGGGCGGGAGGGGGTCTTCGCCGGCGGGGACGCCCAGAGCGGCCCGTGGATCGCCATCGGCGCCGTGGCCGCCGGGCGCGAAGCCGCCATTTCCATCACCCGGTACCTCAAGGGTGAAGACCTTCGCGCCGGGAGGGACAAGGTCGAGCCTCGTCAGGAGGAGTTCGCTCCCATCCCTGAAGACATTGTCCGCACGGCTCGGATGCACCCAAAACGCATCGACATGACGGATCGGGTGCGGGGGTTTGCCGAGGTGGAGCTCGGGCTCAGCGAGGAGCAGGCCCGGGGGGAGGCCGACCGGTGCCTGAACTGTATGATCTGCTCGGAGTGCATGCAGTGTGTGGCCGCCTGCAAGGCCCACGCGGTGCGCCATGATGATCAGGCTGAGGATCTTGTCATCAATGTCGGCTCCATCATCGCCTCTCCCGGATTCAGCGAGTTCGATCCCAGGCGCGCGGACGACTACCCGTATGCCAAGCTCCCCAATGTGGTGACCAGCACTGAGTTCGAGCGCATTCTCTCCGCGTCCGGCCCTTTCCAGGGGCACTTGGTCCGGCCTTCCGACCACAAGGAGCCTAAGCGCATTGCCTGGCTTCAGTGCGTGGGCTCGCGGGACATCCATCACTGCGACAACGGATACTGCTCGGCCGTTTGCTGCATGTATGCCATCAAGGAGGCGGTAATCGCCAAGGAGCATAGCAAGGAGCCCCTGAATGCCGCCATCTTCTTCATGGACATGCGGACCTACGGTAAGGATTTCGAACGCTACTTCAATGACGCCAGGGCCAAGGGGGTCCGTTTCATTCGCTCCCGGGTGCATACTGTCGAGCAGGTGAGGGAGACCGAAGACCTCAAGCTCTCGTACATTGCCGAGGACGGCCGGGTGCTGAGCGAGGTCTTCGATATGGTGGTCCTCTCCGTGGGCCTGGAGTCCTCGGCAAAGGCACGAGAACTGGCGGCGCGGCTCGGTATCGCGCTCGATAAGGACCACTTCGTCTCCACCAGTTCCTTTGACCCGGTGAGCACATCGGTCCCGGGCGTCTATGCCTGCGGTACCTTCCAGGGGCCGAAGGACATCCCCTACTCGGTCATGGAGGCGAGCGCCGCCGCCTGCGCCGCCACCGCCAAACTGGCCCCGGCCCGCGGCACCCTGGTCCAGGAAAGGACCTTTCCGGCCGAGGTGGAGGTAACCGGAGAAAGGCCGCGCATCGGGGTCTTCGTTTGCAACTGCGGCGTCAACATCGGCGGAGTGGTTCGAGTGCCGGAGGTGGTGGAGTATGCCAAGAGCCTGCCCAACGTGACCTACGTGCAGGAGAACCTCTTCTCCTGTTCCCAGGATGCCCAGGATCGGCTCCGGCAGGTCATTGCCGATCAGAAGCTCAACCGGGTTGTGGTGGCCGCCTGTTCCCCCCGGACCCATGAGCCCCTGTTCCAGGAAACCCTGAAGGCCACCGGTCTCAACAAGTATCTCTTCGAGATGGCCAATATCCGGGACCAGGACTCCTGGGTCCACCAGGGCGACCCGGGTGCCGCGACGGGCAAGGCAAAAGACCTCGTGCGCATGGCGGTGGCCAAGGCAAGCCTCCTCGAGCCCCTGCGGGAAACCACCGTGGATGTCAACCAGGCCGCCC